>NZ_JCBCUW010000052.1:0-39107 GCF_059862525.1 Pseudomonas sp. MF08875 | reverse complement strand
TGCGCGATGGAAAAGCGCGCAAGTGCACCCGAATCCTCACCGTTGGTCAGCAGCGGACAGTGCTAAGGTTCGCCTCTGGTTTTTTGCATTTTTCAAGGAAGCTCCCATGCCGGATGCGACGTCTCTCAGTGCGGGTTTCATGGTGGTTCAGAGCAACAGCCTGGATGAACTGCGCAGCCTGGTGATAAACCTGATGCGGCGTTACCCCTTGGCGCCCCTGGAGAATGAAATTGCCCTGGTACAGAGCAATGGCATCGCCCAATGGCTGAAACTGGCACTGGCCGAAGACCGCGAGGACGACGACCTCGGCGGCTGCGGTATCGCCGCCGCGATCGATGTGCAATTGCCCGGCAGCTTCATGTGGCAGCTCTATCGCATGGTGCTGGGCCGTGACGAGATTCCTTCCAAGTCCCTGCTGGACAAAGCGCCGCTGACTTGGCGCCTGATGCGCCTGCTGCCCGAGCTGATTGACCAGCCGCACTTCGAGCCGCTGCAACGCTTCCTCACCCACGACACCGACCTGCGCAAGCGCTACCAACTCTGCGAGCGCCTGGCCGATCTGTTCGACCAATACCAGGTATACCGCGCCGACTGGCTCGAAGATTGGGCCGCCGGCCGCCATCAGTTGCGCAATGCCCGAGGCGAGCCCAAACCCCTGACGCCGGCCAATTGCTGGCAGGCCCAATTGTGGCGCGCGCTGTTGTTGGACGTGGGCCAGGAAGGCATGGCCCAGAGCCGTGCCGGCGTGCACCAGCGCTTTATCGAACGCATCCATAGCCTGGACACAGCGCCCCTGGGTCTGCCGTCGCGGGTGATCGTTTTCGGGATTTCCTCGCTGCCGGCTCAGGCCCTGGAGGCATTGGCGGGCCTGGCGCGGTTCAGCCAGGTGTTGCTGTGCGTGCACAACCCCTGCCGGCACCATTGGGCCGACATCGTCGCCGATAAAGACCTGTTGCGGCACCAATACAAACGCCAGGCACGCAAGGCCGGCATGCCCCAGGTCATCGACCCGCAAACCCTGCACCAGCACGCTCACCCGTTGCTGGCCGCGTGGGGCAAGCAGGGGCGCGACTACATCAGCCTGCTCGACAGCTACGACGACCCCGGCAGTTACCGGGCGACGTTTCGCGACGGGCGCATCGACCTGTTCAGCGACAACAACCCGAACACTCTGCTCAACCAATTGCAGGACGACATTCTCGAACTGCGCCCCTTGGCGGAAACCCGCGAGCACTGGCCCGCGGTCGATCTGGTGGCGGACGAGTCGATCCGTTTTCACATCGCCCACAGCGCCCAGCGTGAAGTGGAGATCCTCCACGACCAACTCTTGGCCCGCTTCAGCGCCGACCCGGAGCTGAACCCCCGCGACGTGATCGTCATGGTGCCGGACATCGACAGCTATGCCCCGCACATCCGCGCCGTGTTCGGCCAACTCGAGCGCCACGATTCGCGCTTCATCCCCTTCACCCTGGCCGACCAGGGCCAGCGTGGCCGCGACCCGTTGCTGATTGCCGTGGAGCACCTGCTCAAGTTGCCCGACAGCCGCTTCCCGGTCAGCGAGATCCTCGATTTACTGGACGTGCCCGCCCTGCGCGAGCGCTTTGGCATTGCAGAGCGCGACCTGCCCACGCTGCACCGCTGGATCGAAGGCGCGGGCATCCGCTGGGGCATCAACGCCCAGCAGCGCGCCGGCCTGGGCCTGCCGGCGGACCTGGAGCAGAACAGTTGGCAGTTCGGCCTGCGCCGTATGCTGCTGGGTTATGCAGTCGGCAGTGGCGAGGCCTGTGATGGCATCGAGCCCTACGATGAAATCGGCGGCCTCGACGCGGCGTTGATCGGCCCTTTGGTGGCCCTGCTCGACGCCTTGCAGCGCGCCCACCAGGAGTTCTCCAGCGCCGCCACCCCGGCGCAGTGGGGCGAACGTCTGCAAGGGTTGATGCAGTTGTTCTTCCTGGCGGCCACCGAGCACGACGACTTCCTCCTCGCACAATTGGAAGAACTGCGCGAAACCTGGCTGGAAACCTGCGAAACCGTGGGCCTGCAAGATGAGCTGCCGCTCACCGTGGTGCGCGAAGCCTGGCTTGCCGGGTTGGACCAGGGCCGTTTGTCCCAGCGTTTCCTGGCCGGTGCGGTGAACTTCTGCACCCTGATGCCGATGCGCGCCATCCCCTTCAAACGGGTGTGCCTGTTGGGCATGAACGACGGTGATTACCCCCGCGCCCAGCCGCCCCTGGACTTCGACCTGATGGGCAGCGACTACCGCCCCGGCGACCGCTCGCGGCGCGAGGACGACCGCTACCTGCTGCTCGAAGCCCTGCTCTCGGCCCGCGAGCAGCTCTACATCAGTTGGGTCGGGCGCAGCATCCGCGACAACAGCGAGCGCCCGGCGTCGGTGTTGATCGGCCAGTTGCGCGATCACCTGGCCAGCGGTTGGCGGCTGGCCGATGATAGCGACCTACTGGCCGCCGTCACCGAAGAACACCCGCTGCAACCCTTCAGTGCCCGCTATTTCCATCAGGGCGCGGGCTTGTTCAGCTACGCCCGGGAATGGCAGGCCCTGCACCAACCCTGCGCACCCATCGCCCCGGTCGAGGCCCTAGGCCCTTACGTTCAGGAAGAGCCCTTGGCCTTGGGGCAGTTGCAGGACTTTTTACGCAACCCGGTGCGGCACTTCTTCAGCCAACGCTTGAAAGTGTTCTTTGAAGCTGCGCAAGCGCCGCTGGAAGACGAAGAACCCTTCGTGCTGGATGCACTGCAACGCTACAACCTCAGCGACAGCCTGCTGCAAGCGGCGCTGCTGGCCCCCGAGCAGGCCGACGCCGCGCTCGCCGCCCAGGCCCGGCGCCTACAGGGCAGTGGCCTGCTGCCCATGGCCGGTTTCGGCCAATGCTTGCAGCACGAGTTGATGGAGCCGCTGCCCGGCCTGTTGCAACGCCACCAACAGCTGCTGGCCCTGTGGCCGACGCCGCTGGCCAGCGCCATGGCCATCAGCCTGGACCTGCACGGCGTCACCCTCGAAGGCTGGCTCGGTGGCCTGCACCGGCGCAGCGACGGGGCGTTACTGGCGGTCACCCCCATCGCCAACGGCATCGGCGCGATCAAAAGCCGCAAATGGCATCGCTTGATCCGCCCCTGGGTCAACCACTTGGCCGCGTGCGCCAGTGGCTGGCCGATGACCACCGCCCTGGTGGCCAGCGACGACACCCTGCTGCTCGCGCCCCTGGAACCGGGCGCCGCCCAAGCCCTGCTCGGCGACGTGCTGCAAGCCTGGCAAAGCGGCATGCGCCAACCCTTGCCGGTGGCGGTGAAAACCGCATTCGCCTGGCTAAGCCAAAGCGACCCGGCCAAGGCCGACGCCGCCGCGCGCGAGGCTTATGAAGGCGACGGCCAGACCTTTGAGGGCGAGCGTCGGGAAAGCCCGGCCCTGGCCCGCCAGTTTGCCGACTACAACGCGTTGGTGAGCGACGAAACCTTCGCCGATTGGTGCAACGCCCTGTACCGCCCGCTGCTCGATGCGCCCTGGCGCTCCCAAGCCCAAGACGAGGCTCGCCCATGACCCCTCAAGCGCCACTGGCCCTGGCCTTCCCCCTGCGCGGCAGCCAGTTGATCGAAGCCAGCGCCGGCACCGGTAAGACCTTCACCATCTCGGCCCTGTACCTGCGCCTGGTGTTGGGCCACGGCGGCGAGGCCGCAGGCTTTGGCCGCGAGCTGCTGCCGCCGCAGATTCTCGTCGTGACCTTCACCGACGCCGCCACCCAAGAGCTGCGCGAGCGCATCCGCACACGTCTGGCCGAAGCGGCGCGGTTCTTTCGCGACGAAACCCCGGCCCCCGACAGCCTGATCGACGAGTTGCGCGGGCAATTCACCCCCCAGCAATGGGCCGGGTGCGCCAATCGCCTGGACATCGCCGCGCAGTGGATGGACGAAGCCGCCGTCTCGACCATCCACAGTTGGTGCCAGCGCATGCTGCGCGAACACGCCTTCGACAGCGGCAGCCTGTTCACCCAGACCCTGGAAACCGACCACAGCGACCTGCTCGGCGAAGTGCTGCGCGATTACTGGCGGCTGTTCTGCTACCCCATGCAGGGCGATGCGCTGAACTGGGTGCGCGCCCACTGGGGCGGGCCGGCCGCTCTGCTGCCTCGGGTGCGGGCGCTGTTTGCCAGCGAACGCCACGGCGAAGAAGGCAAGCCCCCCGCCGAACTGATCGAAGAATGCCTGCAAGAGCGCCGCGCCGCCCTGGTGCAACTCAAAGCGCCGTGGCTGCAATGGGCCGATGAACTCAAGGCCATTTGCCTGCAAGGCGTGGCCGCGAAAACCGTCGATGGGCGCAAGATGCAGGCGCGTTTTTTCGAGCCCTGGTTCGAGAAACTCAGCGCCTGGGCCGCAGATGAACACCAGGAGCAACTGGACATCGGCACCGGGTTTACCCGCCTGACCCCTGACGGCATGGCCGAAGCCTGGAAGGGCGAGCCGCCGCACCACCCCGGGCTGGACGCCATGCCCGCGCTCAAGGCCAGCCTCGACGCCTTGCCCACCCCGGACGCCGCAGTGCTGCAACACGCGGCACGCTGGATCGGCGCGCGCTTTGAGGCGGAAAAACGCCGCCGCGCCGAGATGGGCTTCGACGACATGCTCCTGCGGCTGGACGCGGCGTTGCAGGTGGAGGGCGGCGAGCGGCTCGCGGCGCTGATCCGCGAGCAGTTTCCAGTGGCCCTGATCGACGAATTCCAGGACACCGACCCGGTGCAGTACCGCATCTTCGAGAGCATTTACCGCATCGAAGACAACGACCCGGCCAGCGGCCTGTTCCTCATCGGCGACCCCAAGCAGGCGATCTACGCCTTCCGTGGCGCCGACATCTACACCTACCTGCGCGCCCGCCAAGCCACCCGCGGGCGCCTGCACACCCTGGGCACCAACTTCCGCTCCAGCCACGCCATGGTGCGGGCGGTCAACCATGTGTTCGAGCGGGCCGAGGCGCGGGAGGCCGGGCGCGGCGCGTTCCTGTTCCGCGAGGCCGATGGCGACAACCCGGTGCCGTTCCTGGCCGTGCAGTCCCAGGGCCGCAAAGAGCACTTGCAGGTGGACGGCCAAGCCCTGGCGGCGCTGAACATTTGGCACCTGGCCAGTGAACAGCCACTGGCCGGCATGCAGTACCGCCAGCACCTGGCCGCGGCCTGCGCCAGCGAGATCGTCAAACTGCTCAACGGCGGCCAGCAGGGCCGCGCCGGGTTTGCCCGCGACGGCGAGGCCCTGCGCGGCTTGCTGCCGGCAGACATCGCCATCCTCGTGCGCGACGGCAAGGAAGCCCAAGCCGTGCGTGGCGAGTTGTCCGCGCGCGGCGTGCGCAGCGTGTACCTGTCGGACAAAGACTCGGTGTTCAGCGCCCAGGAAGCCCACGACCTGCTGGCCTGGCTCAAGGCCTGCGCCGAGCCGGATGTCGAGCGGCCGCTGCGCGCCGCCCTGGCGTGCCCGACCCTGAACCTGCCGCTGGCAGAACTGGAGCGCCTGAACCAGGACGAACTGGCCTGGGAGGCGCGGGTCATGCAGTTTCGCGGCTACCGCGAACTGTGGCGCAAACAGGGCGTGCTGCCGATGCTGCGCCGCTTGCTGCACGACTTCCACTTGCCGCAAACCCTGATCGCGCGCAACGACGGCGAGCGGGTGCTGACCAACCTGCTGCACCTGAGCGAACTGATGCAGCAAGCGGCGGCGGAACTGGACGGCGAACAAGCGCTGATCCGCCACTTGGGCGAACACCTGGCGGCGTCCGGGCAGGCCGGCGAAGAGCAGATCCTGCGCCTGGAAAGCGACGAGCAACTGGTCAAAGTGGTGACCATCCACAAATCCAAGGGCCTGGAATATCCCCTGGTGTTCCTGCCGTTCATCTGCTCGGCCAAACCGGTAGACGGCAGCCGTTTGCCCCTGAGCTACCACGACGAATTCGACCGCCCCCAGATCAGCCTGCGGCCCACCCCCGAGCTGATTGCCCTGGCCGACGGCGAACGCCTGGCCGAAGACCTGCGCCTGCTCTACGTGGCTCTGACCCGCGCCCGCCATGCCTGCTGGCTGGGGGTGGCGGACCTCAAGCGCGGCAACCACAACCGCTCGGTGCTGCACCTCTCGGCGCTGGGCTACCTGCTCGGCGGCGGCGCCGCGTTGGCCGAGCCGGCCGGGTTGCGCACCTGGCTTGAGGGCCTGCAACTCGGCTGCGACGCGGTGCACTGCGCCGACTTGCCGCCTGCCGAGGACGTGCGCTTCCACCCCCCGCGCAACGACGCCGCGCTGCTGCCGGCCCTTGTGCCTGCGCGCCGCGCCACGCAGAACTGGTGGATCGCCTCCTACAGCGCCCTGCGCCTGGGCGAAAGCCTGAGCGAAGGCAGCGACGAGGCGCCGGAAAACCCCCAGGCGCAAAAACTCTTCGACGACGAACGCCTCGACCCCGACGCCGTGCGCGAAGTGGTCAGCAGCGGCGGCGACATCCACCGCTTCCCCCGTGGCCCCAACCCGGGCACCTTCCTCCACGGCTTGCTGGAGTGGGCCGGCAACGAAGGCTTCGCCGTGGACCGCGCCAGCCTCAACGACGCCGTGGCCCGGCGCTGCAACCGCCGCGGCTGGGAAGGCTGGATCGACACCCTGGGCGACTGGCTCGCCCACCTGCTGCACGTGCCGCTGGCCATCGGCGCCGGGCAGCCGCCCGTGGTGCTCGGGCAACTGACGCAGTACCGCATCGAAATGGAATTCTGGTTCGCCAGCCACAAGGTTGACGTGCGCCAACTCGATCGCTTGGTGTGCCAACACACCCACGGCGGCGCCCCCCGGGTGGCCGCCGAGCCTGTGCTGCTCAACGGCATGTTCAAAGGCTTTATCGACCTGACGTTCGAGCACGAGGGCCGTTATTACGTGGCCGACTACAAATCCAACTGGCTGGGCGCCGACGACACCGCCTACACGGCGGCGGCCATGGAGGCGTCTATCCTGGAGCACCGTTACGATTTGCAGTACGTGTTGTATTTGTTGGCCTTGCACCGCCAGCTCAAAGCGCGGCTCACCGACTACGACTACGACCGGCACATGGGCGGCGCCCTGTACCTGTTCATGCGCGGCAGCCGCGCGCCGAGCCAGGGCAGCTACTTCGTGCGCCCGCCCCGTGAACTGATCGAACACCTGGACCTGCTCTTCCAGGGCAAACCCCCGGCACCCAAGGCCGAACCCGCGTGGGAACAAGGAGTTTTGCTATGAGCCGTGCCTTCGCCGATTTGCTGCCCGTCGCCCTGGACGCCGAACAACTGGCCGCCCTCGCGCCCCTGAGCCGCACCGACGACCCGCTGTGGGTGTTCAGCCGTTGGGCCGAACGCGGTTGGCTGCGGGCGCTGGACCTGGCCTTCGTGCGCTTTTTGCATGAACTGGAACCGGGCGGCGACCCCTTGGTGCTGCTGGCGGCGGCCCTGACCAGCCATCAACTGGGCCACGGCCATGTGTGCCTGGACCTGGTGGAAACCCTCAAGGCGCCGGACTTCGCCCTGTCCCTGCCGCCCGAGGGTGACGGCTCGGTAATCCTCTTGCCCTCCCAGGTGCTGGCCGGGCTGGACGGGGCCCATTGGTGCCAGGCGTTGGCCGGCAGCCGCCTGGTGGCGGGGGCCGCGGACGACAGCGCCGAGGCGCGGCAACGGCCCCTGGTGCTGGCGGGCACGCGCCTGTACCTGCGCCGTTACTGGGCCTACGAGCGGCGCATCGACAGCGCCTTGCGTCAGCGCTTGGCTGTGCACGAAGGGGACAACACCGACCTGCGTGCGCGCCTCGACGCCCTGTTCGGCGCCCGAGACGCCAGCCAACCGGTGGACTGGCAAAAACTCGCCTGCGCCCTGGCCACCCGCGCCGGGTTCAGCATCGTCACCGGCGGCCCCGGCACCGGCAAGACCACCACCGTGGTACGCCTGCTGGCGCTATTGCAGGCCCCCGCTGTGGCCGCGGGCCAGCCGCTGCGCATCCGCCTCGCCGCGCCCACCGGCAAAGCGGCGGCGCGCCTGAGCGAATCCATCAGCCAGCAAGTGCGCGGCCTGGAGGTGGACGAGGCGGTGCGCGCGCGCATCCCTGCCGACGTCACCACCGTGCACCGCTTGCTCGGCAGCCGCCCCGGCACCCGGCACTTTCGCCACCACGCCGGTAATCGCCTGGCGCTGGACGTGCTGGTGGTGGACGAAGCCTCGATGATCGACCTGGAAATGATGGCCAACCTGCTCGACGCCTTGGCGCCCCACGCGCGGTTGGTGCTGCTGGGGGACAAGGACCAATTGGCCTCGGTGGAGGCGGGGGCCGTGCTCGGCGACCTGTGCCGCGACGCCGAGGCCGGTTGGTACGACCCGCAGACCCGCGCCTGGCTGGAGGCGGCCAGCGGCGAAACCCTCGGCGGCGCCGGGTTGCAACAAGACACCGACGCCAGCCACCCCTTGGCCCAGCAAGTGGTGATGCTGCGCCACTCGCGGCGCTTCGGCGAAGGCAGCGGCATCGGCCAATTGGCCCGTTGGGTCAACCAACAACAACCCGAGCAAGCCCGCGCCCTGCTGGCGGCGCACAGCCATGGCGACCTGTTTTGCCTGCCCCTCAAGGGCGAACAGGACCGCGCCCTCGAACGCCTGCTGCTCGACGGCCACGGCGACGGCCCCCAGGGCTACCGCCACTACCTGAGCCTGCTGCGCAGCACCCGCCCGCACGCGCCGGCGCACGACCCGCGCTGGGCTGCATGGGCCGGCGCGGTACTGGGGGCGTTCGATGAGTTCCAATTGCTCTGTGCCGTGCGCAAAGGCCCGTGGGGCGTGGAGGGCCTGAACCTGCGCATCACCGCCGCGTTGCTCAAGGCGCGGCTGATCGACAGCGACCAGCAATGGTACGAAGGCCGCCCGGTACTGATGACCCGCAACGACTATGGCCTTGGCCTGATGAACGGCGACATCGGCATCGCCCTCAACCTGCCGGAACCGGACGCCAATGGCACCCTACGCCCGGTACTGCGGGTGGCCTTCGCCCGCAACGACGGCCAGGGCGGGGTGCGATTTGTGCTGCCCAGCCGTCTGAATGACGTGGAAACCGTGTACGCCATGACCGTGCATAAATCCCAAGGCTCGGAGTTCGCCCACACCGCCCTGATCCTCCCCGACGCCCTCAACCCGGTGCTGACCAAAGAGCTGATCTACACCGGCATCACCCGCGCCAAACACTGGTTCAGCCTCATCGAGCCCCGCGCCGGCGTGTTTGAAGAAGCCACCCGGCGCAAGGTCAAGCGCCTGAGTGGGTTGATGCTGGAGCTGGCATAGCACCCCAACCCCCTGCGGGAGTGGGCAGGACTCTGTGGGAGCGGGCCTGCCCGCGATGGCGGTATTCCTGCCGGTGAAGAAGCATCAGGCATACCGCTGCCATCGTGGCCTAGGTATCTACATAACTGGGGTTTAGGTTTGGGGGCATATCCGTTTTTTTGGGGGGGGGCGGCTGGCGGTTCCGCCCTGACGGCGGGTCCCTTTTGGCAAACGCCCCAAAAGGAACCAAAAGGTTTTGCCCCTCCATCCGGTGTCTCGCTAACGCTCGACATTCCCTCACTCCGGCATTGCTCCGGGGGCGCGCCGCGAAGGGCCCTCCATGGCCCATCGCGGCTAGTTCGGCATCCCTGCCGAACTGCCCCCTGCTCAAGGCCTGCGTTCGGCCTCCTGGGAATGGGGCGGGTGGATCAAGATCAAAAGCCAGATCAAAAGCAAAAGCCGTAGGAGTCGGGCTACCACGCAGGCCTGGTTGTCACCCTTCCCTGCGGGAGTGGGCAGGATTCTGTGGGGGTGGGCAGAATTTTGTGGGAGCGGGCCTGCCCGCGATGGCGGTATTCCTGCCGGTGAAGAAGCATCAGGCATACCGCTGCCATCCTCGGATCGCCGCCCCGACCCAGCCCACCGTTGAACTGTAGGGGCGTGGTCTGGATCCCACCGGCTAAAGGCGCTGTGCTATCGTTGCGGCATTATCCTACGTAGTTAGAAGAGAATTCCTGCATGGTTGTGGCTGTGTCGCCGGCAGAGCGCATGGGTGGATGCAAGCAGTTCCTGTTGGCCAGCCTGTTCTGTCTGTCGGCCCCGTTCGCCCATGCCCAAGCCGCTGCGCCGCGGAGTATGGCCGAGCAGCGTGCCCAGGCTGTCACCCAAGTGGTGCTGGGGATTCTCAGCTACGCCCGTTGGCCCGTGGAACCGCAGCAACTGCGCCTGTGTGTGGTCGGGCCCACCGAATACACCGACGACCTGGTCAAGGGCACCACCCAAGCCACCGGCCGCCCCGTGCAGGTGCGGCGCCTGTTGGCGGATAACCCGGCGATTCTCACAGACTGCGACTCGGTGTACATCGGCAAACTCAACGCCGACCAACGCACACGTCTGTTCAGTGACCTCACCGGGCGCCCGGTGTTGAGCATCAGCGAGGGCGGCGACCAATGCACCGTGGGCAGCCTGTTCTGCCTGCGGGTCAGCGACCAGCAGGTGTCGTTTGAGGTCAACCTCGACTCCGTAGCCCGCAGCGGCGTGCGCATTCACCCCAGCGTGCTGCAATTGTCGCGTCGGCGGGCGGCAGAGCCGTGAAGCTGTTCAGCCGCTCGGCCCGCCCAACCCTGCAATCGGTGATCGGTCGCGGGCACCTGACGGTGGCGTTGGCAGCGGTGTCGATGGCCAGTGTCTCCCTGACCCTGCTGGGCATGCTGGCCTTGCGGGTGTATGCCGACCACAACCTGCACCTGATCGCCCGGTCCATCAGCTACACCGTGGAAGCGGCGGTGGTGTTCGACGACAAACAGGCCGCCACCGAAGCCCTGGCGCTGATCGCCGCCACCGAAGAAGTGGCCGATGCCCAGGTGTTCGACGCCACAGGCCAATTGGTGGCGCGTTGGCAGCGCCCGGAAAACGGCCTGTTTTCCCATTTGGAAATGCAGGTGGCGCGCAGCTTCCTGGAAAAACCCATCACCCTGGCCATCGTCCACCAGGACCGCACCGTCGGCAGCCTCTTGCTGGTGGGCCATGGCGGCAGCTTGCTGCGCTTTTTGCTCAGTGGCCTGGCGGGTATCGTGCTGTGCACGGCCCTCAGTGCCTGGGTCGCGCTGTACCTGGCGCGGCGCCAGTTGCAGGGCATCACCGGGCCGCTGCGCAACCTCGCCCATGTGGCCCACGCCGCCCGCAGCGAGCGCACGTTCGACCGGCGTGTACCGAAGGCGCGGATCGTCGAGCTGGACAACCTGGGCAACGACTTCAATGCTTTGCTCGATGAAATGGAAACCTGGCAAAACCACCTGCAAAGCGAGAACGAAAGCCTCGCCCACCAGGCCAGCCACGACAGCCTCACGGGCCTGCCCAACCGTGCGTTCTTCGAAGGCCGGTTGATCCGCGCCCTGCGCAATGCCAGCAAACACGACGAGCGGGTCGCGGTGCTGTTCCTCGACAGCGACCGCTTCAAGGGCATCAACGACCGTTTCGGCCACGCCGCCGGCGACGCGGTGCTGGTGGCCGTGGCCAACCGGGTGCGCGCGCAACTGCGTGAGGAAGACCTGGTGGCGCGCCTGGGCGGCGACGAGTTCGCGGTACTGCTTGCGCCCCTGCACCAGATCGAAGACGCCGAGCGCATCGCCGACAAAATCATCGCCAGCATGGCATTGCCCGTGCAGTTGCCCGGCAACGCGGCGGTGATGACCTCCTTGAGTGTCGGCATTGCCGTCTACCCCGACCACGGCGCGACTCCGAGCGCGCTGATCGATGCCGCCGACGCGGCGATGTACCACGCCAAACGCCTCTCGCGGGGCGGGCAACATACGGCCGGGTCGGAGCACTCGGCCGCCCACGTGCAAACCAGGAGCTAAATTCCGTGTTCTCTTTGACTCAGCGTTCCATGCGTTTCTTCACCCTGACCCTGTTCATCGCCCTTGCGGCCCTGGCCGGGTGCCAGAGCGCCCCGCCCAAAGGCCTGACCCCGGCGCAGATCGCCGTGCTCAAGCAACAAGGTTTCGAGTTGACCGAGGAGGGCTGGGCCTTTGGCCTGTCGGGCAAGGTGCTGTTTGGCAGCGACGTGGAAAGCCTCAACGCACCGAGCACGGAAATTGTCGAACGCATCGGCAAAGCCCTGATGGGCGTGGGCATCAACCACGTGCGCGTAGACGGCCACACCGACTCCTCGGGCAAAGAGGCCTACAACCAGCAACTGTCCCTGCGCCGCGCCAAAAGCGTGGCCAAGGTGCTGACCTCCGTGGGCATGCCCGAACACAACATCGAACTGCGCGGCCTGGGCAGCAGCGAACCGGTGGCCAGCAACACCACCGCGGCCGGGCGCACCGAAAACCGCCGGGTATCGATCGTGGTCAGCGCCGACTAAGCCTCGCGGCAAGCCGCAAGTTTCAAGTTTCACGCTTGCCGCTTGCCGCTCCCAATACCATCTGCGCTTGCTCTCCCATCAGCAGCGCTCGGTTGCGCTCGGTCACGTCCCTGATGTAATCCCACAACAACGTAATGCGCTTGAGCTTGCGCAAATCCTCGCGGCAGTACATCCAAAATTGCCGGGTGATGTTGATGTCCTCGGGCAATACCGGCAGCAGGCGCGGGTCCTGGGCGGCAAGGAAGCACGGCAGGATGGCCAGGGAGCGGCCCTGTTGTGCGGCGACGTATTGGGCGATGACGCTGGTGCTGCGCAGGTTGGCGCTGGCGCCGGGCACCACGTTGGCCAGGTATAAAAGCTCGGAACTGAACGCCAGGTCATCGACGTAGCTGACGAACGGGTGCCGCGCCAGGTCGGCGGGGCGGCGGATGGGCGGGTGTTGGTCCAGGTAGGCCTGGGTGGCGTAGAGCTGCAAGCGGTAGTCGCACAGTTTGCAGCACACGTAGGGCCCGTGTTCCGGGCGTTCCAGGGCGATCACGATGTCGGCTTCGCGCTTGGACAGGCTGATGAAGTGGGGCAGCGGCAGGATGTCCACGCTGATCGCCGGGTAGGCATCGACGAAGTGGCTCAACTGCGGGGTGATAAAGAAACTGCCAAAACCTTCGGTGCAACCCATGCGGATATGCCCCGACAGCGCCACGCCCGAGCCGGACACCTGCTCGCAGGCAATGTGCAGGGTGCTTTCGATCGACTCGGCGTACCCCAGCAACCGCTGGCCCTCGGCGGTGAGGACAAAGCCATTGGTGCGCGATTTCTCGAACAGCAGCGTGCCCAGCGCACCTTCCAGGGAACTGATGCGCCGCGACACGGTGGTGTAGTCCACCGCCAGGCGCTTGGCTGCGGTGCTGGCCTTGCGGGTGCGGGCCACCTCTAGGAAAAACTTGAGGTCGTCCCAGTTCAGCGAACCCAGGGAAGTGATGTTTTTTTGCATGTTGGACCGGTTTTTATGTGCGTACTTATTAGAAGTTTGCACATCTATACTCCAAAAACCGTCCGCCCACCAACCCGGACCCCCGCCTCATCCTCAAGGCCACCGCAGGCCTTGGCTCCTTGAACAACGACAAGATCTGGAGACCTGCATGAACGCTTCGCTTACTTCTGCCGATACCACCCTGCAACGGGCCAAGCTGTTGATCGATGGCCAGTGGGTCGAATCCCAAACCAGCGAATGGCACGACATCGTCAACCCGGCCACCCAGCAAGTGCTGGCCCAGGTGCCGTTCGCCACGGCCGCTGAAGTCAATGCCGCTATCGACGCCGCCCACCGCGCCTTCCAGACCTGGAAGCTGACGCCCATCGGCGCGCGCATGCGCATCATGCTCAAACTCCAGGCCTTGATCCGCGAACACTCCAAGCGCATCGCCGTGGTCCTCAGCGCCGAACAGGGCAAGACCCTCGCCGACGCCGAAGGCGATATTTTCCGTGGCCTGGAAGTGGTGGAGCACGCCTGTTCCATCGGCACCCTGCAAATGGGCGAATTTGCCGAGAACGTCGCCGGTGGCGTCGATACCTACACCCTGCGCCAGCCTATCGGCGTGTGCGCAGGCATCACCCCGTTCAACTTCCCGGCGATGATTCCGCTGTGGATGTTCCCCATGGCCATCGCCTGCGGCAACACCTTCGTGCTCAAGCCTTCGGAGCAGGACCCGCTGTCCACCCTGCTGCTGGTGGAGTTGGCGCTGGAAGCGGGCGTGCCACCGGGCGTGCTCAACGTGGTGCATGGCGGCAAGGACGTGGTCGATGCGCTCTGCACCCACAAAGACATCAAGGCCGTGTCCTTCGTTGGCTCCACCGCCGTGGGCACCCACGTCTATGACCTGGCCGGCAAGCACGGCAAGCGCGTGCAATCGATGATGGGCGCCAAGAACCACGCCGTGGTGCTGCCCGACGCCAACCGCGAGCAAACCCTCAACGCCCTGGTGGGTGCCGGTTTCGGCGCGGCCGGGCAGCGCTGCATGGCCACCTCGGTGGTGGTGCTGGTGGGCGCGGCCAAGCAATGGCTGCCGGACCTCAAGGCCCTGGCACAAAAACTCAAGGTCAACGCGGGCAGCGAGCCGGGCACCGATGTCGGCCCGGTGATTTCCAAGCGCGCCAAGGAACGTGTGCTGGGCCTGATCGAAAGCGGCATCAAGGAAGGCGCCAAGCTGGAACTCGATGGCCGTGACATCAAAGTACCTGGCTACGAGCAAGGCAACTTCGTCGGCCCGACCCTGTTTTCCGGGGTGACCACCGACATGCAGATCTACACCCAGGAAATCTTCGGCCCGGTGCTGGTGGTGCTGGAGGTCGACACCCTCGATCAGGCCATTGCCCTGGTCAACGCCAACCCGTTCGGCAACGGCACCGGCCTGTTCACCCAGAGCGGCGCGGCGGCGCGCAAGTTCCAGAGCGAAATCGACGTCGGCCAGGTGGGCATCAACATCCCGATCCCGGTGCCGGTGCCGATGTTCAGCTTCACCGGCTCGCGTGGCTCGAAACTCGGTGACCTGGGGCCGTACGGCAAGCAAGTGGTGCAGTTCTATACCCAGACCAAAACCGTCACCAGCCGCTGGTTCGACGATGACAGCGTCAATGATGGCGTGAACACCACCATCAACCTGCGTTGAGGAAACAGCCATGAACATCGCATTTATCGGCTTGGGCAACATGGGCGCGCCCATGGCCCGCAACCTGCTCAAGGCCGGCCATTCGCTGCACCTGTTCGACCTTAACCAAAGCGTGCTGGCGGAGCTGGCGCAACTGGGCGGCACCATCAGCGCCTCGCCCCGCGACGCCGCCCAAGGCGCCGAGTTGGTGATTACCATGCTGCCGGCCGCCGCCCATGTGCGCAGCGTGTGGCTGGGCGAGGAGGGCGTATTGGCCGGGATCGGCGCCGGCGTGCCCGCCGTCGATTGCAGCACCATCGACCCGCAGACCGCCCGCGACGTGGCGGCCGCGGCGGCCAAACAAGGCGTGGCCCTGGCCGATGCGCCGGTGTCGGGCGGCACGGGCGGCGCGGCGGCCGGGACCCTGACCTTTATGGTCGGCGCCACGCCCGAGTTGTTCGCCACCCTGCAACCGGTGCTGGCGCAGATGGGGCGCAACATCGTCCATTGCGGCGCGGTCGGTACGGGGCAGATCGCCAAGATCTGCAACAACCTGCTGCTGGGCATCTCCATGGTCGGCGTCAGCGAAGCCATGGCCCTGGGCGATGCCCTGGGCATCGACACCCAGGTGCTGGCGGGGATCATCAACAGCTCCACCGGGCGCTGCTGGAGCTCGGAGGCGTATAACCCGTGGCCGGGCGTGGTGGAAACCGCCCCGGCCTCGCGCGGCTACACCGGCGGTTTCGGCGCCGAGCTGATGCTCAAGGACCTGGGCCTGGCCACCGAAGCCGCCCGCCAGGCCCACCAACCGGTGGTGCTCGGTGCCGTGGCCCAGCAGCTGTACCAGGCCATGAGCCTGCGCGGCGAAGGTGGGCAGGATTTCTCGGCGATCATCAACAGCTATCGCAAGCCGCAGTAAGAGGCTTGGCCTAAAACTCAGTAGCAACAAAACCGGTGGGAGCGGGCCTGCCCGCGATAGCGCCACGCCAGACACCCGATGCAGGGCCTGGCACGCCGCTATCGCGAGCAGGCTCGCTCCCACCGTTGTTGTTCTTGGGTTTTTATCGATTGCCCATCAGGCAAACACAAAATACTTACGCACCGTTTCCACCACTTCCCACGTGCCTGTCATGCCCGGTTCCACGACAAAAATGTCGCCGGCGCGCAGGTGGATCGGCGCCATGCCGTCCGGGGTTATCACGCAGTAGCCTTCCTGGAAATGGCAGTACTCCCACTTCACGTATTCCACCCGCCATTTGCCGGGGGTGCAGATCCAGGTGCCCATGATCTTGCTGCCGTCTTCGCTGGTGTAGGCGTTGAGGTTGACGGTGTGCGGGTCGCCTTCCAGGCGTTGCCATTTGCAGGCGTCGAGCAGCGGCAGGGGGTGAGTGTCGCGTAGCACGGTAATGGGGGCGGACATGTTGGCTCCAGGTTGTCGGCAGAACAGAACCGGCACCCTAGCCCTTGCCTGCGCCGGCCAGTTGTCTGGGTTCGACACTGGGGTATCCGCAAGCGCAATGCCTGCGGCGGCGGGTGTTTGAAGAATCCTCCGGCAAAGGGCTTTTTTTTGGCAGCAAGTGCGAAATTCAGCGGAGGCTGTAGGAGAATTCGCAATAATCTTGACGGCTATCGCTCGTATGATGCCTTTCAACGTGGCCGAGAACAGCACAATGAACAACACACCTGCGTGGTGGGACATCAGCCCGCCGTTGAGTAATGCAACGCCCACCTGGCCCGGCGACACGCCGTTCCAGGAAGAGCGCGTGTGGACCTTCGGGCCGCAGTGCCCGGTCAATGTCGGGCGCGTGACCCTGTCGCCGCACACCGGCGCCCATGTCGATGCGCCCCTGCATTACAGCCCCGAAGGCGCGGCCATCGGCCAGGTGCCGCTGGATGTCTACATGGGGCCGTGCCGCGTGCTGCATTGCCTGGACAGCGGCGAGCTGGTGCAACCGGAGCAACTGGCGGGGCAGCTTGAGGGCGTGCCCGCGCGCGTGCTGCTGCGCACCTATCGCCAGGCACCGCTGGACGTGTGGGACGAACACTTCACCGCCGTCGCCCCGGCCACCGTGGAGCTGCTCGCCAGCCTGGGGGTGCGCCTGCTCGGCATCGACACGCCGTCCCTGGACCCGCAGCAATCGAAAACCATGGACGCCCACAACGCCATCGCCCGCCACGGCATGGCGATCCTCGAAGGCATCGTCCTCGACGAAGTGGCGCCGGGGGATTACGAGTTGATCGCCTTGCCCCTGCGTTTCGCCAACCTGGACGCCAGCCCCGTGCGCGCGATCCTGCGCCCGCTCAAGCCCTGACTTAGCCCATAACGATGCGGGCGGCCCGAACCGCCCCAGCCCCGAGGAACCGCTGCAATGAGTCAATGCCCGTACTCCCCCTCCAACCAGGACGCCGACTGGCATAACGCCGAGCTGAATTTTTCCGATTCCATGAGCTACGGCGACTACCTGGACCTGGGCCGCATCCTCAGCGCCCAGCACCCGCTGTCGCCGGACCACAACGAACTGTTGTTCATCATCCAGCACCAGACCTCGGAGCTGTGGATGAAACTGATGCTTCACGAACTCAAGGCCGCCCGCGAACACATCCGCCTGAGCGAACTGCAACCGGCGTTCAAGATGCTGGCGCGGGTCTCGCGGATCTTCGATCAACTGGTGCACGCCTGGACCGTGCTGGCGACCATGACCCCCACCGAGTACCACTCGATCCGCCCGTTTTTGGGCCAGTCGTCGGGGTTCCAGTCGTTCCAGTACCGCGAGATCGAATTCCTCCTGGGCAACAAGAGTGCGACCCTGTTGCGCCCTCACGCCCATCGCCCGGAACTGCTCCAAGCCTTGCAGGAAGCGATTGTCACGCCGTCGCTGTATGACGAGGCGATCGGCCTGATGGTCAAGGCCGGCCTGCACATCGACCCGCAACGCTTTGAGCGTGACCCCAGCAGCCCGACCGCCCACGACCCGTCCGTGGAAGCGGCGTGGCGCGAGGTCTACACCGACCCCAAGCGCTACTGGGACCTGTACCAGTTGGCCGAGAAATTCATCGACCTGGAAGACTCCTTCCGCCAATGGCGCTTTCGCCACGTGACCACGGTGGAACGCATCATCGGCTTCCAACCCGGCACCGGCGGCACCGAAGGCGTGGGCTACCTGCGCAAAATGCTCGACACCGTGCTCTTCCCCGAACTGTGGCGCGTGCGCTCGACCCTCTGATTGCACGTCTGGGCGGGGCGCGCACAGGCCCATTGCTCACGGTAGGCCGGGGCGTTTGAGGTGGGCAGGGGGCTGCGCTTGCACCTGGGGTTGCTGGGCGTCGGCCCAGGCGATGGGCGGGCCGCCGCCCCGGGCCATGCTCGCCCCCGCGGCCCGCACCAGCGAACCCCTTTGCAACACCTGATCGAACACCACCCTTGGGTAGAACTTGAGTTTGCCGGCCACAGACAGGGTGGTGAATTTCATGGAGGCCTCGGTCCGCCGCAGGGCGGGAGGCGGCCATCGTCCTCACAACGGGTTGGGGCTGGCGAAACCGTGCGCCGGGGCCGGTAGTCGATAAACAGCGCGCTGCGTGCCGGCCAGGCTTGGAAACACAATCCAGTGTTATTAAACAATCACAATGCCTTGTTCTATTTGGATTTTTCGGTAGTTGCCGGGCGCTTGCCGTTTTCATAACGTTTGAAGTGTTGACGGGGATGCGCCTACTTGGGCAAGTTGGCGCCTTGAAAGTTGCAGGTGGTGTTGGGAGAAGAATTAGCTGCCTCGACTTTTATGGCTGCGGTAACACGCTTTCGGGGATTGAAGAAAGGAACTCACTATGTTTGACAAGGCCGTCGTGCCCGCGCGTTTGTGCATGTACGACTCTTCAGTTTCATTCGTGCATGGGCAAGTAGCGTTAAAACAACCGACGCTGCCGGAGCAGGACACGCTCTATCAGGACTTTCGGGATTTTCAGGCCGACTTTGGCAACTTGCCCCTCGATGAATATATGAAAGAGGGTGACACTTATCGTCGGCGGCGTTTTAACGAAGTTCTGCTGCGCGATGAGGGGGAACATATAGCGTTGACCTTGAAACCGCTGCGGGGTTTTTTTCAGGAGGCGACGGTCAATGGTTATTCCGGTGGTGTCGAGCGGATTTATCAGCCCCTTGAACCGTCAACCATCAATAACCGGTTCCTGCATCAATTGATCGTGGATATGTACCTGTTGTTGCCCGCCGAACGCCGCGCGGTTTCCAGTACCTGGGATATCGGCATTCATCTGTACCGCATCACCGCCCAGCCCGATGTGCCCGGCCAGCCTGTGCCCGAAGGGCCGCACCGCGATGGCCACGAGTTCACTTCCATCACCCTGGTCAAACGCCACAACATCGAGGGCGGTGAAAGCCTGTTCTGCGATCAGCAAGCCCGGGTCAGGCTGCGCCATACCTTGCACCAGCCCCTGGAAACCGCCTTGTTCGACGATGCGCAGGGTTTGCATGACGTCACGCCCATCCACAGCCTGGATCGAGTGAACAGCGGCTACCGGGATATCTGCGGTTTTTCCCTGAACCCGTGCCCGCAATAACGTCAGCCTTTATTCAAGAAGAGGGTGGGAGCCGGTATGGGAACTAACGAGAGTGTAGGGCCGAACCTGTATTTGTTATCGGATGGGCAAGGGGCGTATGCCGGTAAACATCTGCTGGTGGATTTATACGGTGCACGCAATATCGATAATGTCGAAAGTGTCCGCCGTGCATTGGTGGCGGGCGTTGCCGCAGCGCGGGCGACGTTGTTGCACCAGTATTTTCATTACTTCACGCCCAATGGCGGCGTGTCGGGTGTTTGTGTGTTGGCCGAGTCGCATATTTCGATTCATAGCTGGCCAGAGTTCAATTATGCGGCGGTGGATATTTTCATGTGCGGTGACGCCGACCCGCATAAAGCCGTGGAAGTACTCAAACAATCATTCTCGCCATCGACGGTGGTCGTGGATGAAATTCGTCGTGGTAAAGACATTCTATAAGGAGCGGCATGATGTCGATTGATCTGTCCCAGGAAAACATGCGCAATGCCTACGTCAATATCTGGATCGGGGAAGTTTGGAATAAAGGCAATGTGAACTTCGTCGATTCGATATTTCACCCCGAGTTTGAAGACCACCGGCCGATTCCGCAGTTTGCCGGTAATTTGCAGGGCCACAAGTTAATGGCGGCGGACTGGCACCAGGCCTTTCCCGATGTGCGTTTCAACATCGAAAGCGTGATTGTGCAGGGCAATCAACTGGCCGCTCGCTACGTGGCCGAGGGCACCCATACCGGGGTGATCCTGGGCATCGAGGGCACGGGCGTGCCGGTGCGCCTGACCGGCATCGACATCTTCGGCTTCGAGGATGGCCTGGTGCGCCACTGGTGGCACGAAGAGGATTTCGACACCTTCATCCAGCCGATCCTGGCGGCGGATGCGCAACGTAAGCAAACGGTCTAGGAGGGCGTGGGCATGGACCTCAACAGGGCTGGGCACGCCGCCGAACACGCCTATCGCCGCGACCAGTTCGTCATGCCCCAGGGTTTGGTTTACCTGGCGGGCAACTCCTTGGGCCCGGCGGTGGCCGGGGTGGCGCAGCGCTTGGTGCAGACCTGCGAAGCGCAGTGGGGCCAGCAACTGGCGGGGGCCTGGAAAAAACACGGCTGGCTCGACGCGCCGCAGGCCATCGGCGACAAGATCGCCGGGCTGCTGGGCGCCGACCCGGGCACGACGTTGGTGTGCGATAGCACCTCGGTCAACCTGTTCAAGCTGTTGAACGCGGCATTGGCCTTGGACCCCACCCGCAAGGTGGTGCTGAGCGAGCAGGGGAATTTCTCCAGCGACCTCTATGTGGCCCAGAGTGTGGGCGTGCTGCACCCTGATATCGAGATCCGCATCGTGCCGCGCGCGGCCGTTGTCGATGCCCTCGATCGCTCGGTGGCGGTGCTGATGCTGTCCCATGTCGACTACCGCACGGGGCAAGCCCACGACCTGCACAGGCTCAATGAACAGGCGCGGGCGGTGGGGGCGTTGACGCTGTGGGATGTGTCCCACAGCGTCGGCATCATGGCGCTGGATTTCAACGCCAGCGGCGTCGATATGGCGGTGGGCTGCGGCTACAAGTATTTGAACGGCGGCCCGGGCGCGCCGGCGTTTGTCTACGCCAGGCGCGGGTTGCAGGAGCGCTTGCACAACCCGATCCAGGGTTGGTTGGGGCATGCCGAGCCGTTTGTGTTCAGTGACGGTTTTGTTCCGGCCGCCGGCATCAAGCGCATGCAGGTCGCCACCCCGACGACTTTTTCCCTGGTGGCGCTGGAGGCGGGCGTGGACTTGCTGCTGGAGGCCGGGATGCCCTGCGTCGAGGCCGGCAGCCGCGAGTTGTGCGCCCGGTTTATCGAGGCCTTGGCCCCCCACCTGCGTGCGGGCCGTGTTCGCTTGTTGCACGAGGTGGGCGGCGACAACCTCAGTGGTCATCTGGGGTTTTCGGTGGCCAATGCCCAGGCGCTGCACGACGGGCTGATGGCGCAGGGGATCGTCGCCGAGTATCGCTACCCGGACCTGCTGCGGGTGGCCTTCAACCCCCTCTACACCAGCGTCGATGACCTGGGGCGCAGCGTGGAAAGTCTTAATCGCCTGCTGGCGCGGGTTTGATGCCGCTCAAGGGAGTCACACGTGATGGAACATGAAGCTTTCAGGGATTCGCCGCAGCGCCGGGACAACCTGCTTCGGGCCCTACGCTGGCTGCAAAGCAGTGGCGTGGAGTACGTCTACATGCAGTTTCCGTCCATCACCGGGCGGTTGCAGGGCAAGGGCATTCCGGCGCGGCATTTTGCGCGTATGGCCGAGAAGGGGTTTTCCATGGTCTACGGCGCCACGGTGAATGTGGCGTTGGACCGCTTTGGCAATTACCTGGGTTACCCGCCCAACGCCTCGGAGTTGCTGGCCTACCCCGAGCCGGAAACCCTGGTGCAACTGCCCTGGGATAAACGGGTGGCGCGGGTGTTCTGCGCGCTGTTTCGCAACCCCGCCGACCCCACGTCGCCCGGCCAGCGCCTGGACGCCGATTGCCGGGGTAACCTGCGCGCCCAGCACCAGGCCTTTGAGGCCCGCCACGGCCTGCGATTGCGGGCCGGGATGGAGCCGGAAATGATGTGGTTGCGCCAGCAAGCGGGCGAGCCGCGCTATGTGGGCGTGACCGAGCCGCGTTGCTACCACATCGGCCAGTTTGAAACCTTGCGCCCGGTGTACATGAAAGTGCTGGAATACGCCCACGCCATGGGCTTGGACATGATCCAGGGCGACCACGAGGATGCGCCGGGGCAGTTGGAACTCAACTTCGCCTTCGATGATGTGCTGGCCAGTTGTGATCGGCTGATGACCTATCGGCAGATTTGCCATCAAGTCGCCCGCGAGTTCGACCTGGTGGCGTGTTTTCTGCCCAAGCCGTTTGCCGGGGTTTCAGGCTCTGGGTGCCACTTCAACCTGTCGCTGTGGGAAGGCGGGCACGCGGTGTTGCGCGAGGAGGTGTTCGCCCGCACCCAGGGCATGGAGGAGGTTTATAGCCACTATGAAGGCGGCACCAACCTGTTCCTGCCCGCGGCGGGTGACCCGGGCCTGACCGATGTGGGCAAGTTCGCCATTGGCGGCATCCAGCGCCATTTGAATGCCTTGACGGCGATTGCGGCGCCCACGGTCAATTCCTACAAGCGCCTGTGGGAAACCGGTTTCTGGGCGCCGGTGCGGGCCAACTGGGGGTATCAGAACCGTACCTGTGCGATTCGCGTGTCGGCACCAGACCGGGTCGAGTACCGCACCGCCGACGCCATCGTCAACCCGTACCTGATGGCCAGTGCGCTGTTGGCGGCGATTGACGATGGTTTGGCCAACCGTGTGGAGCCCGGCCCCGCCACGGACGGCGACAGCTATGGCGAGCACCCGGCGCCCACGGCCTACGTGCCGCGCAACCTGGGGCAAGCCCTTGAGGCGCTGGACCACGACCCGGTGGTGTCTGCGGCCCTGCCGGGGGATATGAAGGGCTTGTTCCAGGCCATCAAAACCAACGAGTGGCAGTCGTTCCTGGCCACCGTCACCCAGTGGGACTTTGACACCTACCTAGACCACACGCCTTGACCGCGAGGCTTCACGCCGGGCGCTTTTGCTCGGCGCGAAAGGCCAGGTAGTTGGAGGCGAAGATTATCAGCGCGCCGACAAACACCCAGGTTTCCAGGCTTTCGCCGTAGAGCATGAAGCCCACTACGGCGATCAGCGGCACGCGGAAAAAATCGATGGGTATGGCAATCGAGGCGTCCATCAGGTTCAGGGCCTTGGCCATGGCAAAGTGCGCGCTCAACCCGGTGACCCCCAGCAACACGATCCACGGCAGGCACGCCATGGGCGGGGTGCGCCATTGCGCCAGCGACAGGGCCAGGCCCAGGGGCAACTGCAACAGCACCATCCAGATCACGATGATCGCGGGGCTGCTGGTCAGGGTCAGGCGTTTGACCAGAATGATGGACGTGGCGTAGCACACGGCGGCCAGCAGCACGACGAGCGCGGCCGGCTCCAGGGTGGCCATGCCCGGGCGCAGCACCACCAACACGCCGATGAAACCGCCCAGGGCCGCCAGTACCCGGGCAGTGCTCATGCGTTCTTTGAGGAACACAAAGGCCAACAGCGACACCCAGATCGGTGTGGTGAATTCCAGGGCAAACACCGTCACCAACGGCAGCGCCGCCACGCCCACCGTCCAGGCGTACTGCCCGGCAAAGTGCACCGCGTTCCTGGCCACTTGCAGGCCAAGGTCCCGGGCCTGGCGCAACTGGCGGCGCTGGCGGTAGATCAACGGGGCAATAATCAACAGCCCGACAAAGGAGCGGAAAAACAGGATCTGGAAAATGGACATGAACGCGGAAAGTTCGCGGGAAGCCACCGCCATGCCCATGAAGGAGAGCAGGCTGGCGATCATCCACAGCACGCCGGCGAGCGGCACCTTGATGGGGGACATGCGGGTTCCTCTGGGGGCGGTCATTGGGTTCGCGCCTGTACGTGTACGGTGCCCAGTTTGGCCACCAGGTAATCAATAAAACGCCGGGCTTTGAGCGGTAGGTTAATGCCGTTGGGGTAAAGAATATTGACCGGCGAAGTGGCGAACTCATGTTCGGGGAATAAACGAATCAGAGTGTTGGCCTGAATATCATCCTTGAGCATCCAGGCCGGCAATGCCGCAATGCCCAGGTCGAACAACGCCATTTGATGAATCAGGGTCAGTGAGTTAGAGGCATAACGAATATTGGGCTTGACGATGAATACGTCGCCCGGTTGTTTGCGCAACACCCACTTGCCTTCTTTATACAGCGACTCATTGCTGATCCATGGCAGGGTATTAAGGCAGTTGATGTCTTGTACCCCGTAACGTTCGAGGAACTGGGGGCTGGCGACCAAGTAGTTTTCAAAGTCTGCAATCTTGCGGCACTTGAACGACGAATCTTCCAGCGGCCCGAGGCAGATGGCCAGGTCATGCCTGCCGCTGGCCAGGTTGGCCAGGGGGTAGCCGACGTCGTGGACGATCTTCAAGTGAGGGTGAAGCCTGGAGAACTCAGCGATGGCGGGAACGATAAAGCGTGAGCCGTACTCGCGGGGCGAAACGATGCGCAATATGCCACACACTTGCCCGGTACTTTCCTTGAGTGTTTGCAGCGAGCAATCGATGCGCTGCTTTATATCCATGAAGTCATCATAGAAACGCTGGCCGGCTTCGGTGAGTGCCAATGACCGGGTGGTTCTGTTAATCAAGGTTGTGCCCAAGGAAAGTTCAAGTTCCTTGATGTGCACACTGACCATGCTGGTACTGATGTTGAGTTGCACTGTCGCGTGGGAAAACGACTTGAATTGAGCAACTTTTAGGTAAGCAAGAACCCGGTTGTAGTTAAAGTCCATTGTCGTTCCAGTCCCTGGATCGTTGAGCTTAAACAGTTGGCGAGGGTGTTATGCGGTGTGCCGCACAATACACAGCGAGTCCGGGTCTGGCAATTATTGGATAAGCCGATGTTTAGTGGGGCGGGCAGAATTCAGATATGACAAGGTATTTGACCGATATGCCATTGCAGTAATGGCTTATGGCTATTTTATTTGGCCGGGAGGGTGCCGGTTCAGGCTTGCGGCTCTTCTTGCACTTCGATGGGTTGGGCCGGTACTTCGATGCCCCAATCCCCATGCAAGTACCAGTCTTCGCCGATCATTTCCGCCGGGTGCATGGTGCGGTCGGCGCCGTTGCCGCAGGCCAGGTCGGTGGTGGCACAGTAGCGGTCGCAGCCCCAGCAGATCCGCTCGGGGTGCTTGGGGTGCAGGGGGAAAGGCTTGGCCATGAAGGGCACCCAAAGGCAGAGGAGTGCCTGAGGCTAACGCCCTCCGGCAGGGGCGCCCTTGACGTTGGTCAAGAAGGGCGCTTTCAGGGCTGTTGCAGGCTCGGCAACACCGCCCGGCCTTGGGCAGACAGCAGCGGCGCAAGCTGTGCCCAGGGGATGGCCACTTCCACGTCGCAGCCATCGCCGCTGGGGTGGTTGGCCAGCTTCAGGCCCTGGGTGTCGAAGCTCAGGTCGTAGGTGCCATAGCTGGCGGCGCCGGGGCAGTCGGCGTCGGGTGGGGTTTGGGCCTCAATCCATTGCGCGAACTTCTGCGGCATCGTGCTGTGGCCGGCGTAGGGGCTGTACCAGTCGAAGCGCCCGCCGACCCAGGTCCAGGGGTCGACTTTTTCCCCGGTGGCCAGGTTCCAGGTGTGCAGGCCCCAACTGATGCCGCCCGCGCCGGTGCCGGTCTGCCAGCGGTAAAAGTTGACGGTGATCCACTGCGACGACCAGGAGTGGGGCAGCACGCTGATTTCGCTGGTGTACACGGCGCCGCGCTGGCCCAGGGATTCGCGGCGCTCGGCGTTGAATTGGGCGAGGCTCTCGGCGTTGTAGGCCAGGGCCAGCAGTTGTTGGTTGATGCGCTGGATGCCCGGGGTGTCGCCGTCGAGGCGCAGCAACGGATGGCCGTTTTGCGTGCGCACTTGGTAGCCGTGGCCGCGGTAGTCCTTTTTCTCCACCTGCACGCTGGGCTTGGCGGTTTCCAGCGCCAGGGCGTAGGCGTCGCTGGCGCAATCGTCGGCGGCGCGGGTGTGGGGCACGCGGCTCAGGGCCAGGGGCAGGGTTTTGCTGCGGTCGGGGGCGTGCCATTGGCCGCTCAGGCGTTCGCCGTCGGGGCTGTCGAGTTGCCATTGGCCGGTGTTTTCGGCCTCTTGCCACTGGCCGCTGTCGGCTTGCACGGTCAACTGGATCGGCGTGAGGAAGCGCTGGTAGTAGTAACTGGCGTTGTTCTCGGGCGTGGCGTTGAAGCACACGGTGATCGGGTTTTTGCCCAATGTGCCTTGCCACACCCCGGCCAGCGGGTGGGCGGCGGCCAGGAGCGGGGCGCCGGCGAGGCAGGCGGCTAGCAGCGGTTTGAACATGGGGCGGGGCTTCCGGTGGTCGGGGGCGGTGGCCAGGGCGGTGAGCCTATCACCGGCCCTGGCGCGGGGGCAGCGGTCAGTCGTGGCTTTCGTAGAGCGAGGAGAAGCGGCCCATGGCGGCGACCACGGTTTGCGCACCGACGTGGATCTGGCTGATGACCTCGCCGGCGTGGGCGGTCAGGCGTGCGCCTTCTTCGGCCTTGGTGCGGCTTTCCTGCATCTGGTTGACGGCGTCTTCGGCCAGGCGACTGTTGTGCTCCACCACCGTGACGATCTCGGCGGTGGCCTTGGCGGTGCGTGAGGCGAGGTTGCGCACCTCGTCGGCGACGATGGCAAAGCCGCGGCCCTGGTCGCCAGCGCGGGCGGCCTCGATGGCGGCGTTGAGCGCCAGCAGGTTGGTCTGCTCGGCAATGTCCTTGATGCCGGTGACGATTGCCTTGATGTTCGACGACTGCTGGTTGAGGTCGGTGAACAGCGCCGAGGCGCCGCGCAGGTCGCTGGCGATGGAGTCGACGATGGCCGCGGCATCCTTGATGACAGCGATGCCGTTCTGGGTGGCCACATCGGTTTGCTGCGAGGTTTTGTAGGCCAGTTGCGCGGCCTCGGTTTCCCGGGCCTTCTGCTCCACCTGGCGGGTGTCGTCGGTGGCCAGCTTGATAACGCCGTAGAGCTTGCCCTGGGCGTCGAACAACGGGTTATAGGTGGCGTTCAGCCAGACGTCGTGGCCGGCCTTGTTGACCCGCTGGAACAACCCGGCGCAATGCTTGCCAGCGTGCAACGCGTCCCAGAACTGCTGGTATTCCACGGTCTTGGTATAGGCCTGGCGGCAAAACAGGCTGTGGTGACGGCCCTGAACTTCGCCCAGGGTATAACCGGTGGCCGCCAGAAAGTTGGCATTGGCAGTAATCACATTACCGTTTAAATCAAATTCAATAACCGCCATGGAACGGTGCAGCGCTTCTATCAGGCTACGGTTGGCACTTTCCTTTAATACCGGGGCAGTAATGTCCGTGGCGATTTTCAGCACTTTTACAACGTGGCCCAGTTGATCTTTTATTGGGATATAACTGGCTTCCAACCACACATCGGAACCGTTTTTATGCACCCGTTTAAAGCGGTCACTCAGGGTCTCGCCCTCGGCCAAGCGCCGCCAGAACGTGGCGTAGGCGGGGCTGGCCACGTAGTCGGCGGGGCACAGGACGCGGTGATGGCGGCCGCGCAGGTCCTCCAGTGCATAACCCAATACGCCGAGAAAAATCGGGTTGGCATCGATAATCTCGCCTTGGGGGCTGAGCTCCACCACCGCCATGCGCGACTTGACCGCCTCCAACGCACTTTGCATGTCACTGTACATATGATGAACGTCGGCAATTTGCCGAGCACAAGCAGACTTCAGAACAAACATGATTAACCGCATAAGTCATAGAGTGAGCGAACCCGCGCGCGATATTTTTTTATTCGTCTCGCAGGGTAAAGCACGCAAATACGCCACGGTAATGGCTTTTTAATATCTGTATCTTAGCGCTGTCTGGGAAGTTATGCGGGAGTATTTGTTGGCCGGCTAAAAACAGTCGCGCCCGCGGGGTGCGGGCGCGTGAGGGCCAGGGCGTTAGACATCCCGGCGGGTGGCTGCGCAGATGATCGAACGCCAGGTACTGGGCGCTCGGGTACAGCCGACCTCCCGTCCCAGCATCCGCACCAACGCCCTGCGCTGGCCGATAAACCGCGCACTGAGCTTCTGCTGGCCATCCCCGTGCTCATCGCCGTGACCGCTTCAGCCCTGTGAGTGGGGAGGCATTCTAATGAGAGCTTTTATCATCTACAGGGCACTGCGGGTTTAGTGGCGAGGGGGAGGGTTTTGTGGTTGAGGAACCTGTGTTTTCAAGACGACGATGCCGTAAGTGCTGGTGAGCGTTTCTATTCTGAGGGTGCCTGTTTCCGACGGCGCTCGCACCGCAGCGCTGGGGCTGGATATCAAAGTGGTACTGATTGACGGCGTTGAACTGGCACAACTGAGGGTGGAGAACAACCTGGGCGTGAGCGTTAAACAGGTGTACGAAGTGAAACAGCTCGACAGTGATTACTTCGCGCAGGAGTGATGTGCCGTGCTGCTGTTTGCCTACGCCATAAAACTGGCAGGTTTCGATGAGCGCTAAGTGCCTGATTATATGGTTTGTTTATTTTTGTTGAGTGGATTAAAGAATCATCTGTAAGTAACTTCTTTAAATGACTTTATTGTTGGGTTTCTATGAAAGTTTCCGCGCCCGCGTATTTCCGATGAGCGTACTTAAGGCGTTAAACTGGCGGCCTGAGTTTATCGTTCCTCGGCAAGGCCAGAACCCATCAACCACCTGCGGGCATTAACGGGTGTTGGTCGGAGCAGCACTGATAAGGTAGTGCTCTCCTTGGAAAACCGTTCAGGGTGCTCTGCGTATGCTTCCGATTTGTTACCCTGCGGTTCTTCCTGTTTTCACAGCCGTATGGAAAACTGTGCGCTCTGCGCCTCTCACTTTTTGTCTGTTTTGTTGGGACTGCCGATGGACATCATGGATACCAAGCAAGAAAACCTCCTCGAAAAATTACTCAGGCTGGCGACAGATGAACCGGCCCATCGACCTGACTTTTTCAAGGCTCTGTTGAATTCCACTATTTACGTCGTCGGCACTGCTGGCACTGGCGAAGGTCAAGTTCACCTCGAGGCGAATAGCAACATCAGCATCGCGCAATGGCAAAAGCCTGACGGCTCTGTGGTCATCCCGTTTTTTTCTTCGCTGCAAGCACTACAAAGATGCATAGATAGCGAAGACTCCTACTTGGAGATCTCGGCCAGATCGTTTTTTGAAGTCACACTGGGCACCCCTCTTTTCCTCAATCCAAAGTCTCCCTACGGGAAAGCGTTTTCCCCCCAGGAAGTACGCCTTCTGCTCTCCGGCGAGATTGGCCAAAAGCCGGTACCGCACACGGTCGAAACAGACACCCAAGTGCTGCTCGGACAGCCGTCGCAATATCCGTCGAAGATGGTCAACTCGCTCACACAATTGTTCGCCAAACATCGCAACGTAAAGCGTGCGTTCCTGGCGTTGATGCATGAACCATCGTCTGGTCAAAATCCTCATCTGGTTATTGGTATTGAAGCGGATGGAGATATCGAACGGGTCATGCGCGAAGCCGGCACCGTTGCCGGGGATGCCGTTTCGGCTGGCGAACCCGTTGACCTCTGTCACGTTCTCGAAGGGGAACCAGGCCTTAGCGATTACTTCCTCAAGCAAACCGCACCCTTCTATGAACGAAAGCCGGCACGCGGGCTGAGTTCATTGTTTGGCTTTGGCAAAGAGTGATAGAGATCAACACCGTGCTAACTGCCGAGCATGCCTGTGAAGTTGTGCCTGGCCTGTTTGGCAGTGTCATGAGCGATGGAATCTTGGCCGTCGGCTGAACACAAGCGTCATCGCGCTGGCGCCGAGCATCCCGCAAGCCAACCTCGGGATAAACGCTAAGAGCCAGGTGTTTTTCCTTTCCCAGAAAGCAGTACTTCAAGCGCCAGTAACGGCCTCCGTTGGGCTGTACTTCCAGGTACAAGCCCTGTTCGTCTACAGCCATAGGGCTTGTCCTGAGGCTTTGCGTTGCGGCAGTTGGTGTCTTTCAGGGGCATTGGGGGCACATCGCTCTCCGAGCGAGCTGATGAGCGTTTTATGCCCCCATATATGCCCTCGTCAACCGTGGGATGCCCTGGCATCAGGTGGGAAAACGCGGGCAATAAAAAAGCCGTAAAGCTTTGATTTTTCTAGGCTTTACGACTTTTCTGGGTCTTCCTGGGAAGACTAAATGGTGGGCCGGGGTAATCTGAACAGATTATTTAAGGTGCTGATTCTAATCGATTATTTTCGGTTAAGATTTTTATTGGAATACCTTTTGGAATACCATCCGCGAATCTTCTCAGAGTCCCGTCTTTACGTCGACCAAAGTCCGATTCCATAGCCGTACTTCGGATCGCGCTTTTTAGCGCAACCAACAGTTTCTGATAGCTATTGCTGGCGTTTGTTCATGCCTTCATTCGCTCTGGCGAGTCAGCACGTGTCTTATTGCTGTCGCGTATGTGCGCCCCAGGTTCAGGACATCGTCAGCGCATTCAGGTCGCCGTTCGGATTGTGGTGATAAAGGGAGACTCGGCCCTATCGAACGCTAAATGTACCTGGGCCTTGGCGCGGGTCACACCTACGTAAAACAGGCGCGCGGCCTCCTCATATGCTTCGCGCGTCTTAATGTATTTGCTCGGGACCACGCCTTCTTCCAGCCCAAGCATGATTACTGCCTGAAACTCTAACCCTTTTGAGCTGTGAAGCGTCATGAGGTTAATCTGATCCGGGCTCTTTCCCTGATTGCCAAAAATCTGGACGGTGAAGTCTTCAAGCACCCCACCTTCAGCGGCAGCTTCGATAAGCTCATTAAGGTTGTCGATCTCGTCGCTCAGACCTGGCTCGTCACAAAGAATTTCGTCCAGAACGGCCTTAGCTAAGGAGGTCAGCCACTCATGAAGCGACAACGCGCCACCTCTCAATGCGAAAAGAGCTGTGATCAGTTGTTTGCGAGACTGGTGGAGCTGACTCTCGCTTTTTCCCGCCCGCTGCAAGCGTCGCCAAACTTTGAGCAAGTGGGAAAGCTGTACCTCGCCGGTCTCCCAACCTCCGGCACACCATTGCGCCGCCACGGTGAGCCACTCGGTTAAGCGCGTGCGTTTAATCGGTGATCCATTGTCTAGGCGGAAATATCGCATTTGTAAGCGATCGGCTGCCTTGGCAAGCTCAGTACCTTCAACCTTGCTCGGATAAAGCAATGCAATGTCACCTGGCGACCAGGTGTCATTTGCGTCGAGCAGCGCTACCACCAGCGTTTCGAGCGCATATTTCGCCTGCCCGGCGAGGTCGCGTTCAAGCCTGTGAATAACAATCTCACCTTGCCGGTCATCGAGGGACTGGAAATCCGCGCGGTCGGGGAAAAGCGACCTTGATGCCGCGATGATGCGATCGGCGCAGCGATAATTCAGCCTTAGGGTGACCGGCTCAATACGCGCGTCCTGTGCCAGGGCTTTTAGCAAGGCCGGGTTGGCACCGGTAAATCCATAGATCGACTGATCCGGATCACCTACAGCTATGATCCTGACATTCGCATCGAGAAAGGCTCGAACAATGCGGTGCAGCGGCAGACCAAGGTCCTGATACTCGTCTATCACCACGACAGGATATTTTGCCCGTATCGCACGGCGCACCCATTCGTGCTTCTCAACCAGCTCCAGCCCGGCAAGCACAATACCGTCGAAATCGATCTGCCCTTTCGCTAAGAGTAGGTCCTCATAAGCTTCGACAATTTGCGTTTCGTATGAAGACCATGCTCTCCACTCGGCCGAGTTCCGATCTGGAATCGTACGTCGTAACTTGTCACACGCCGTACGGACGTAGCTCTTTGGATATCCCCCGTGCAGCGAGGCGTAAGCCGCGTTGAAAAGTCTACTGGCTTCGGCTGGTGTCGCTACTGCCAATGGCTCCGGCACCGTCAGACCTGCCAAGCTCGAGTAGGGCAGTACGAGCTCGGACAGACAAAATGAGTGCACCGTGGAGATGAGAATGCGATTGCCATCCTCAACTCCGAGCTTGTTCAGCCTTGATCTCAACTCAGACACACAGGCATTGCTGTACGTTATGCATGCAATGCGTTGTGGTCGATGCACCGTCTCTGCAAGCAGTCTGGCGATTTTCACTGTGATGGTTTTGGTCTTGCCGCTGCCGGGGCCAGCCAGAATGACGCAGTTACCTGCCGACTCGTAGGCCGCCCATTGATCATCATTGCCGCGTAGGTCGTCAGCAGCAATCAGATACTCAGTTCTCGCAGCACTCATCGCAGTTTCTCCCGCATGTACTCCAAAGCATCTTTGATGTAGGTAGGGCACACATCTGCGTTTGCAGCTCGCAGCGTGGAGGCTAGCCGTTGGGCAAATCTCCCCTTGCCGATGGAGTCGATGTCTTTTAGGAATTGCTTCTCATCCAGGGAAGTTGGATCTTCACTCAAGGTTTTGAAGCGCGCGTGCATCTTCTTGTTAGTTGACAGCCCTTTGGCAGTTTTATGGAAGTGCTCCTCGGCGCCGGCATTGAACACATCAACCTCAAAGGTGAACTTGTTGAGGAAGACGCCATGCTGCGGAGCAAGTTTGAGTAATTCGACGGCTGTGAGCTCTTCCCAACGCTTCGGGGGAAGCAAAGCATCCATGATGTGGTTTATCACGCGGCTCTCCCCGTAACTATCATCTACGTGTGCGGCGTCCGGGTCGTCGTCCTCTTGGCTTACTTCCGAGCCCTTAGGGTCAAAGTCAGTGAGTACAGCGAAGGGAATATCAAGCCCCTCGGGGCCCAATAGCTTCACATAGGGGGCAAAATTGGTTCCGGCGATTGAGCAAACGGTGATGCCCATTGCATCAAAATCGAACGCTTTGTCATACAGGCGGGCCAAGGTAGGTAGGAGGAATTTTTCTGCATCACCCTCTACCAGAATCACGCCTTTCGAGAAAAACAGCTCACCGCGAGTGACGTCCAGGTACCGCTCCAGATCCTCTCGGTCAGCGTCCTTAAGTTCGATCCCCGTGAGTGATCGCGCAACGGTATGCCCTTGCTTGGGGATACTTTGTAAAACGACAACGTTTGAGAGTGGAGCAACGCTCGCAACGTTCGGCGAATGTGTCGTGAGCAGGATGCTACGCAGCTCTGGACTGCGCTCATCTTCATTTCGCTCTTTCAGGTAATTTCGGTAGATCAGGCGCTGCAGATGGGGGTGCAGGTGCGCCTCGGGTTCCTCAATCGCCAGGAACGTATGTTGCCGCTCCCCTTCTTCCACCAGGTACTGATGCTCCAGGTGTTTCAGCGCGAGGTACAGCACGTTTGCGGAGCCGAGACTTGCTTCCGCGACGCCTCGTTTGCCGCCGTCGATCATCATCTGCAATGCACGGATCAAACGCTCAGGCTCTGTTGGGGCAAAGCCTAAAGCCGTCTCTATCGTGTGCTTCTCGCCAATCATTTCTGTAAGCTGGCCATTGACCTGCGTGACCACGTTAGCGAGTTCGGGCAAGGCCGCAATCCTGGATGTCGTCGCATGTACTTCGTCAGCAATCTCCTGGAGATCATCCTCGTCGATGGTCTGCGCCGCCCGGTCCAGTAACGGCCGTAGCGGGGAGCGCGTCCAGCGAGCAAGGTCTGACTCCGCGTCTCGAAGTGCCGGGAACAGGTCCATCGGCATCCACCGTCTCAACTCGTAACCCACCGAATTCTCTGGGCGATTGCCTCCGAAAAGCACGAACTCATAATCTGCCTCGCCGCGAGGGGATCGGCCAATGCCCATAATAGGTTGGAAGCGGTACGTGACCTTTGCCACCATAGGTGATGGGGTAACCAGATGGTCGGCAAGTACAGCTAGCAGCTCTACGCTGTTTTCGAATTCGCTGAACTCAACTGAGATTTCGATTACGTCGTCGACCTTCAGTGGTCTGGGCAGGCCATCCCAGAAATCATCAAGACGCAGCCGCCGCGCGGAGTCAGGCAGGGTGGGGTCCAGGATCATTCGTAGGGCGAATAGCAGATTGGTCTTACCCACTTTATTCTCGCCCAGTACCACTGCGTGCTGCCCTAAGTAGACGTCGAGGTGCTTGAAATTTCTGAAGTTCTTGATCGTAATTCGACTCAGTCGCATATAGCCTTTCCTTCCCTAGATTGCGAGTGCTCACGGGGATAACGGATATCCGCGCGTACGGTCTTTGAGTTGTGCGCCGCACCGCTCGTAGTGGCGTCATACTGGCGCGCTCGATCACGTTTGTCACCCGCAGCCTGGGATGCCTGTAACTCGGCGTAGACTGGAAAGGTTGGCAACCGAAGGTGTTATGGAGTTAAAGATACACATAGCTATCTATAGCTTCTTAGACCGCTTAAGCAAACGGTCGATCAAAAAGGTGGTATTGCTCTAGGCGGGCGTCTCCCTCCAATCGCTAGACAAAGTACTAAGTGATGAGTCGAGTAGTCCCGTCAGAGTTACAAGTTTTAAAGGATCATCACTCCAGTCATGGGCGAGCTAAGAAATTTGGTGCTGTTTTTTTTAGTTATGAGTTTTTCAGTAGTTGTAATGTTCTGATTCGTTCAGGTATGTGGTCATTCTTTTCTGCTTCCATCTCTATCAAAATTTCTAAAAGTCTCGCCCGGCTTATTTCGTACTGAGTCGCCAGCTTCTCAAGAGTTTCAGCAGCCTTGTCTGAAAGGACGAAATTGTATTGGGATTTACCTTTTAGGTTCTCTCTATATCTTTGCTGGCCCCACCTCTTCTTAATTTTTTCTATATAGAGATCTCTTTGCTCTGGAGGGTATTTAATGTTATCGAAAAATATTAATAGATCATCAAGGTCTTCAAGTGGTCGTCTGTAGTCTACCAGTATTGATGAATTCTTACATAGCCACTCCCAAGCGAGTACGGACTTTTGGTTGTTGTCTTTAAACCATCTAAATACAACGTCTCCTTTTTTGTGCGCTATCCACTTTGCTTTGATGTCATTTAGGGTAAGTTGTTTGTGTGTGGTGTCGGTGTTCCAGCGATCGATTATAGATAATAAAAGATCCATGCCGTGTAGGTTTAACGGGCTGTTCAGCCATTGATATCCGGACGCCTCTGCAAATCGTGATTGCAGCCATTCTACTTGCCTTTTTCCTTCATTGATCCATTTAAAGCTTTCGTCGGGCAGAAGTTGATTTATTTTGTCTTGTTTTATTTGTTGTATAAGCCGCTGATTACCATATAGGCAATTAGCCATTTTATCCCTTATGCCTGGGCCTGATCTCTCTAGCGGACCGAGATTGCAGTGATAGTTGTTGAGTGTGAACCAGAGCCAAATATCACGCCTACTGCTGATTTTTGAGTCGCCTAAGATCTGCGCGAGGCGATCATTGTAGTGAACTGCCATTATCCCTCCCTATTCCTATCCTAGCATTCATAAAGATTTTACCAAGAATCTATCAAGGATCTATATAGCAAAACTATAGTTTTTTTTAAGATTATCTCTAGTAGTATGAAAATGAGCAAATATTCCATTTTTCAGCCAATTTACTAGGCTTTGCTGGGCCCATAGCTAAGCCGATTGCGGTAGGTGCGTAGTGAGAGAGTAGCGCGACACTTTCAGTAGGCCAGGGAGAAACCGTGACGAGCAGAAGGAGAAAGACAGAAAACGCTAGCAATGTGGCCCGGCCCGCGACTGACGAGTGCCGTTACCTCTGAGCGTCACTGGTAGGCGGTCAGACTTCGTTAATTTTTACTGAGCTTGCCAATCCTCTGGACGAACACAGGAGCTACGTTCATGAGGATAATTCGATTAAAAGAGGTCATGGATCTCACCGGTCTTGCTAGATCTACGATATATAAATTTATTTCGGGGGAAGTGTTTCCACGGCCAATTTCTTTGGGTGATCGATGCGTCGGTTGGTTAGAGAGCGAGGTTCACGATTGGATACTGGGTAAAGTTAAAGAGCGGGATCAGTTGGTGAGCAAGAGTACTTGAAACTCTGTTGAGGTTGACTGGGTTTTTGATCGGCTTGATTCTAGTTAACACCATGAAGGATAAGTTTCTTCATGGTGTTTTTCCAGAGTTGTTGTGGTCTTTGTAGTATTACGTTTTAACAGGGTTTGTGGGTGTTTTATCTGGTGTTGTGCTGTCAGAGTGTTTCGGTATTGGTACTATGCTTATGCAGCATCTCTGTTATGAGTTTGGCTTGTCTTTACTGGTTAAGTAAAAGGGGGTTGAGTTGGATGGGAGGTAGCCTCTCTAAGCGGAGCAGTATTGTGCGTCGCATTCTTAGAGTAAAAATGTACTACGGGGCCTGACTATATGAAACTCAATACTCGGAGCTCCATCATGGCTAGGCATTCAGATAATACGAACTTAACCCTTCATTACGAAGGCTCTTATCAAGGCTTGGCCGTACAAGTGGATAAGGGGCCTTTCATTCAAGAGTACCTAAACCGTCTTCATCAGACGGTGTCTCGAGCGCTTAATCAGTACCCTCGTGTATTTGCACTCAGGTTTGACCTGCGTCTACCAACTAACATTCAATTGCCCGATTACGCTTTCACGAACGAAGTTGTTGACCGTTTCATCGAATCCTTTAAAGCCAAGATCAAGCACAATCGCCAAATGGCGAAACTTGTGAATAAGTACGCACACGACACCAAGGTGCGTTACGTCTGGGCTAGGGAGCAAGGGCAGCACGGTCGACCACATCATCACTTTGCGATATTGCTGAACTACGATGCCTTCAATGCGTTGGGTAAGCTCGAATCAGGCAGAGACAACATGTTTAATCGCTTGGAAGGAGCGTGGGCAAGTGCTTTAGGGTTGTCAGTAGAGGCTGTCAGGGGGTTGGTCGAGATTCCACAAAATCCTTACTATCACTTGCATCGTGACGAGATAGCCGGACAGGCAACCTTTTTCTATCGTGCGAGTTATCTGTGTAAGTCGAGCACGAAAGTTTTTGGGGATGGTTCCCATGGTTTCGGATGCAGTAGAAGCTGAGCACAACGCTGAGTCACGACAAAAAAATAAAAGGGCACCGTGCCGATGACCACCCTGGCAATGCCAAGGGCGGTCCATCGGACGGTGTGAACATAGGAATTAAAGGTAACCTCGTTCAGCCAGCGATACGCAGCCTTCATGACCTACAACGATGTGATCCAACGTCTGGGTGCCAATCATGCTGAGGGCGTTCTTGATAGTCATGGTTAGCGTGCGATCGATTTGGCTGGGTTCAGGGTCGCCGGACGGGTGGTTATGTACCAAAATCGCGGCTGCTGCATTGTGTTCCAAGGCGATCTTGATCACTTCCCGTGGGTAAACGCTGGCTGCATCCAGCGTGCCTCTAAATAGCTCCCTGAAGGCAATAACTCGATGCTTGCTATCGAGCAGTAGCAGCGCAAAGACTTCGTGCTCGTGGTACTGCAGCAGTGTTTGCAGGTGGCTGAAGACTTGCTTCGGCTCAGTCAGCGCCCGGCCTTTAGACAGACGACTCATCGCCAGTTGCTGAGCCATCTGCAGGATGTCGGCCTCGGTGACCGGGGATTCCATGACATAGGTGCCGGTCGTTTCACCGGCTTTGAGCTTGTGATATTTCATGCGGATATTCCTGTACGAATGCGTGAGAACGGAGGGGGATTGAGAAACCCGGTTACTGGGCCGAAGGCCTGCCGTTGTGTCGCGTGGCTTGCGACTCCAGCTTTTGGGCGAGTGATGGTTTGGCAGGCGCTGCCCGTTGGGCTTGGGGCTCTATAGGGCTGGGCTGATCTTCATTGGCGAGGAAGAGCTCCTCAACGACGGCTCCGGTGTCCTCCTCGCTGTCCTCAAAAGCCCCGCCGGGCCGCGTGATCCAAGGCGCTCTGGTCAAAGCCCGAGGCTTGCCGGGCTTCCTCCAGTTGCTTGGCTGCCAGTAAGGTGTCCTCTAGGCTCAGCCCACTGCGCACCGTGATATCCACGTAGAAGATCGGTGTGTCATGGCTTTGCCGTGTGGATTTATCGCGCAGACGCAACTCCAGCGGCAGACAGGCCAGACGATTGCCGGAGATTGCGTTGAAGTAATGCAGACGTGCCGCCAGGGTGCGGATGTTGTTGTAACCGGTGGTACGGAAGACAAAAGTGCCCAGCGTTTCGTCTTCGCCGATGGCAACATTTAGCCGTCCGTACGGTTTGCAGGCTCCACCTTGCGCCAGGGAGCATGCAGCGGGTGAAGGGCAGGGCAGTGACTGTATTCCGTCCGCGCACTGGCGTTTGCAAGTTTCCCCATTTCCGATACAAAGCGGCCTACCGGTATGGCGGTCAAACAGACTGTAGTCAGCGCGGAAGTTGAGATCTGGCTCATTGAAAAGTAAACGGATGGGAATACTGCGCAGTTTGCCGTCTTGGCCATGGCGAAACTCTTCGTTCAGTGGGTGCAAGAACCAGCCGTCGCTGCCTCGTACCTTTGACGTAATGGTGAACTGATCGTCCTTTATCGTCAGGCATTTACCGTTTTTTTCGACGATCTTGCCGATTGAAATTCGCCCTAGAACTGCGGGGGTGATGGATAAACCTTTTAGCATGGTGGGTCTCCTACAGCTGAATATAGAAACGCCACCTGTTCGCGCTAGCGACCAAGGTGGCGTTGGGAGATAAAGGGGTAGCGCTAAGGCAAGAGCGACCGAGCTTTTAGGTCAGCAGAAACCGCCGGCCCCCGGTTTTAGTAGTCGAGTAGCGTACTTGCAGTTAGAGTTTTTTTTTCGGTAATCGTGGGATATCTAAGTCCTTGTGAGTAAGGGACTATGGCCGTGTTTGCCATTGGCAACAGAACCTGACACGACGAGTTAGCGTTTGATGCTGAAGCCGTAACCGCATTCCAGGCACTGATAGTTGTTCCTGAATTCATAGAATAAGCGCAACGCTTGAAACGAGAGGCAGAGAGCCAGCCACCGGTAGAATCCAGGCTCTCACACCGAAGGATTCAAGCGCAGATGACTACGCATTACCGGCAGCTGACTCAG
>NZ_JCBCUW010000051.1:0-40013 GCF_059862525.1 Pseudomonas sp. MF08875 | reverse complement strand
TGGGCGGAATATTGGATGGATGGAACGGCTACATGGCGATGGAGTTGATGGAGAAAGAGGGCGTGACAGTTAAATCGGGCATCAACTTGACGGCGGCGGCCTTTAGTTTGACGGGGGCCGGGGTGGATATGGCGGACCGGGTGTTGAAGCGGTATCCGGAGGTGGGGAGTCGGTTGGCTAGGCCGTTTAATTCGTTGATTAAAGACTGGGTTGCTCGCTTGGGTGGATTGGGGGGGATTGCGAAGGGGTTGAGTGTGGTTGGCGGTCTGCTCACGGCTGTGGTGGATGGAATAAGTGCATCTGAAGCAATAGCTAAGAGTGACTATCCTGTCTTTATTTTACGTTCAAGTATCGCCTCTTTAAGTACGGTGGCATCATTTGCATTATTGTTTAACTTTATGACTTTTGGTGTTGGCATTGTTCTTCTTTTAACGATCGCTGGGTTGTCATTGCTAGGAGACTGGGTTATCAACTTGCTGCGCGATAATAAAATAGAACAATGGCTAGGCAAAACGCCGTTTGGTAATAGCGAGTCCATCCGTTTTGTATCTTTTACTGAGCAAGATAAGGCGTGGAATGAGTTGTTGGGTCTGAGCGTGGAAGGTGACCTGTGAGTAAATATACACGAGCCTACGATGGTTGGTTGACCCGCTATAAAATTAATAGGCCGCTGAGTAAGAGTGAGTTTGAAGGCAGGCTTGATGTAAAAGACTCGGTCAGTTTACCGCCAATAGATAGCGGGCTGATTAAGATTAATAGTGTATTTGTTGAGTGTATTGAACGTTGGTTTTTTCAACGTGGATGGGCCGCTTTGGGGGGCGTGCCAATGGCTACGATTTGGTTATATTTTTTAATTTTGTTTGGCTCGAAGATATATACCCCTCCTCAAGGTGAAAGTATTGCTTCGTTAACTCATATACTTGCAGGCTGGTATGCCACGCTGTTATGTTTTCTGTTAGTGGCTACGATATCTTTTTTCGCTCTGGCAAAAGATTTTTTCTGTTATACCCATTACCCCATTCGCTTCAACCGAATAAATCGCAAGGTCTACCTCTTTCGGCACAATAAAAAGAACGGTGTCATGACCCTGGATTGGGATAAGGTCCATTGGTGTGTCGGGCGCGGTCGTGATGTGGGGCATTATATTTATGAGCTGCGGGGCCATGTGCTGGATGATAACGGTATCGTGCGTTACACCTTCGCCGTCGGCCAGTACCGTGAAAGTCATGTGGAAATTTTGCAGCACTGGGAAATGATTCGCTTGTATATGGAAGACTCCCCGGCGGCGTTGCCTTATCCCCCCCGGGCACTAACTCTTTCCACTCGCCCCACTTTACGCAACTGTATGTTGTTGAATATGAGTTGGCTTGGTGCGCATCTATCCAAAGCGGTTTTTATACTCAGCGTGTTATGGGGATTTTTCCGTTGGCTTGCGTTAAAAACTTGTCGCGAACCCCTCTGGCCAAATGAAGTTGAAGCCCAATGCCAGATTCCGGCCAATGATCCCTATCAGCAAAAAGAGCCCATTACGGCGGGTGATATTCCTGGTTTCGATGATGAGGATGAGCGTAGGCGATCTGAATACCTGGAATTCGCCAGAGCTGCTGCCGCTGCCTATGAAGAAAACCGCTCACAATCAAGAATGCCCGAAGCCTGAGTGCCTCCCCTAACCCAATCCTAGAGTTCTCGACCCCGGCGTCCAACGAGCAAAAATTAAAGATGGAAGTACGGTATTACTTACTCAAGACCAACCAAGGAAGGTCATCACCGACCGTCATTTGACCTTGCCGAGATTGGCGAACACTCCCCGCGTAGTCTCCGATCAGAAATAAAAATGCCAGTCAGCTTAACTGACTGGCATTAGCCCTGAGGGCCTCTTTTTTTATGCGCTGCTAAAGGTTTGCGGCAGTTATATCTTGCCCAGCAACAACAGGATCAACAGCACCACCAGGACAACGCCGATGATGCCCGAGGGGCCATAACCCCAGCTTTTGGAGTGCGGGAAGACAGGCAGGCCGCCCACCAGTAGGAGGATCAGGATGACGAGAAGAATGGTGCCCATGACGATTTCCTTATTAGTGTTTTCTGGAATGACCGTAGCTTTTCAGTTCGCCGCTCAATGGTTAAGGAGTTGAGCGCTTAAAGACTCCGACTGGTCGCCGACACGGAAGATTCCAAGTTTTTTTAGTGTTTTTTCCGCCCCCGCTTATTTCCTTTACGCGTGTCTCCCGTAGGGCGTCGTGCCCAGGGTTTGCCTGGGGCATTCAGCACCCTGATGGTGCGTGGGCGGGCCGATTTCCTTCGCTACACTGCGGCCCAACTTCCCCAGAACAACAAGGCAACTTCTTATGCAAAATCGCATGATGATTACCGGCGCCGGTTCCGGCCTGGGTCGCGAAATAGCGCTGCGCTGGGCCCGTGAGGGCTGGCAGTTGGCCTTGTCGGACGTCAGCGAACCGGGCTTGCAGGAAACCCTCAGGCTCGTGCGCCAGGCCGGTGGCGACGGGTTTGTCCAGCGCTGCGACGTGCGTGACTACAGCCAACTGACGGCGTTCGCCCAGGCCTGCGAAGAGAAGCTCGGTGGCATCGATGTGATCGTCAACAACGCCGGCGTGGCCTCGGGTGGCTTTTTTGCCGAGCTGTCCCTGGAAGACTGGGACTGGCAAATCGCGATCAACCTCATGGGTGTGGTCAAGGGCTGCAAGGCGTTCCTGCCTCTGCTGGAAAAAAGCCGCGGCAAGATCATCAACATCGCCTCCATGGCCGCGCTGATGCAGGGCCCGGCCATGAGCAACTACAACGTGGCCAAGGCCGGGGTGGTGGCGTTGTCCGAGAGCCTGCTGATCGAGTTGGCGCAGCAGGAAGTGGCGGTGCATGTGGTGTGTCCCTCGTTCTTCCAGACCAACCTGCTGGACTCTTTCCGTGGCCCGACCCCGGCGATGAAGGCCCAGGTGGGCAAGTTGCTGGAAAGTTCTCCCATCAGCGCCAGCGACATTGCCGACTACATCTACGAGAAAGTCGCGGCCGGCGAGTTCATGATTCTGCCCCACGAGCAGGGGCGCATGGCCTGGGCGTTGAAGCAGAAGAACCCGCAGTTGCTCTACGACGAAATGACCCAGATGGCCGACAAGATGCGCGCCAAGGCCCGTCAAGCGGCCAACTGAACTTGCCCGCCCGCCGCTGCCTCGTTAGGGTTGCCACCTTCGGCACCCCTAACGAGGCGGATTCATGCTCAATTACCTGTGGTTTTTTCTCGCGGCGCTGTTTGAAATCGCCGGGTGCTATGCCTTCTGGATGTGGTTGCGCCAGGGCAAAAGCGCCTGGTGGATCATCCCCGCGCTGCTGAGCCTGACCCTGTTCGCCCTGCTGCTGACCAAGGTCGAAGCCACCTACGCCGGCCGTGCCTACGCGGCTTACGGCGGTATCTACATCATTGCGTCCATTGGCTGGCTGGGGCTGGTGGAGCGCATCCGCCCCTTGAGTTCGGATTGGCTGGGTGTGGCCCTGTGCGTGGTGGGTGCCGGCATCATCCTGTTTGGCCCGCGTTTTTCCAGTGTCTGAAACCTTACCTGCGCACGCGGTGCAAGCGTATTGAGTGCATAGGAATAGCCCTTGAAGGCTGTAGGTGTGTTCAAACCGCTGCGAAAAGCAGCGTTTGAAAGAAATTTCTGTAGGGGTTGGTTCGTCGTGGCGTAGGGGATGACTGTTTTGATGCTGGCGCATTGAAGGCAGTGGATCCAGCGGGCATCTTCAAGGCCCGGTTACCCTAAAGGACTAGTGCCATGCTTGTATTGAGCCGCGTTGTCGGCGAGCTGATTTCCATCGGCGACAACATCACCGTACGCATACTTTCCGTCAACGGCAGCAATGTTCGCTTTGGCGTCGAGGCGCCGAAAAACGTCGAGGTCCATCGGGCCGAGGTGTATGAACGCATCATCGCCCGCCAGGGCGCCAAGAGGACCCAGGGCCAGGGTTAGTCGAACAGGGCCTTGGGCACGTCATGCTTGAGCATCAGTTGACACTGCTGGCTCTCGGGGTCGAACACAATCAACGCCTGCCCCTTGGTCAACGCCTGGCGAACGCGCAGCACGCGGGTTTCCAGCGGCGTGTCGTCACCGTTGTCGGTGCCGTCACGGGTGACGAAGTCTTCGATCAAGCGGGTCAGGGTGTCTACTTCGAGTTGGTCGTGGGGGATCAGCATGGGCGCCTCGGCGGTGCATCCGCGAAAAGTGGTAGATATTAACAGCATTCATCCGGCGCTCCGGCCCTAGCCTCGCTCATGCAGATTGACTGCAATGACGAACTAGGAAACCCCTCAGATGAATGCATGGATTGCACGTTTCACCCCCCGCCACCCGGGCCTCGTCGGCCTGTTGTTGAGTTTTTGCCTGGCGCTGCCACAGGCCCGCGCGGCCACGATTATCACCCTGGACCGTGGGCTGTTCAGCCTGCGTTATGACTGTGATAACCGCACGGCCCTGCGCTTCGCTTACCGGTTGACGGCAGACAAAGGCAACGCGCCGCGCCCCCGTGGCTTTGAACTCGACCCGAGCTTGCCGGGCCATTGCCAGCAGCAGTTGAGCGCCGCGTCCTACGACCGCGTGGCCAAGGGCTGGGACCGCGGCCACCTGGTGACTTCCAATCATTTGGATCACAACCCGCGCAGCATTGCCCTGACGCACCGCATGACCAACATCGTGCCGCAGTGGCGCTCATTCAATCAGGGGGTGTGGCGCCAGACTGAGGAAATCGCCGAGTGCTATCGCGACCTGGCGCCGGTGCAGGTTTACGGCGGGGTGCTTTACAACGACCCGCGCAACGACCACTTCCTGGCCTCCCACGGTATCCGCACCCCGGATTACTTCTGGAAGACCCTGGTCACTAAGGACGCCGCCGGGCGCACCCAGACCCTCAGTTGGCTATTTCCCAACGTGCCGGGCCTGGGGCCGCTGGACAGCTACATCGTCAGTATCCGCGCCCTGGAAAAACGCATAGGCAAACAAGCGGTGGGCATCACCTTGCCCTACGCGCTGAAAACCCGGGTGGCGACGCGCAGTTGGCCGCTCCCGAAAAACTGCCAACCCGGCTAAGCCCCGTCAGCCGTCGCGTTTTGGGCCTACCACGCTGTCCACCGAGGGCACGCGGGTGTCGCTTTCCATTTGCGCGTCGTGCTCCAGTTGATGGCTGAAGCGGTCCAGGGAACCCTGGGCCGGTTGGGCGTCGCTGGCGAACACCGGCGGGCTGAGGATGTAGGCGCCCAACAGGCGGCTGAGGGCCGCGAGGCTGTCGATGTGGGTGCGCTCGTAGCCGTGGGTGGCATCGCAGCCGAAGGCCAGCAGGGCGGTGCGGATATCGTGGCCGGCGGTGACCGCCGAATGGGCGTCGCTGAAGTAGTAGCGGAACAAGTCGCGGCGCACCGGCAACTCGTTGTCGCCGGCCAGGCGCAGCAAATGGCGCGACAGGTGATAGTCGTACGGCCCGCCCGAATCCTGCATGGCCACGCTCACCGCGTGCTCGCTGGAGTGCTGGCCGGGGGCGACCGGGGCGATGTCGATGCCGACGAACTCGCTGACATCCCATGGCAGGGCCGAGGCCGCGCCGCTGCCGGTTTCTTCGGTGATGGTGAACAGCGGGTGGCAGTCGATCATCAGGCTCTGGCCGCTGTCGACAATGGCCTTGAGCGCCGCCAGCAGCTCCGCCACCCCGGCCTTGTCGTCCAGATGGCGGGCGCTGATGTGGCCGCTGTCGGTGAATTCGGGCAAGGGGTCGAAGGCGACGAAATCGCCGATACCGATGCCCAGGGAATCGCAATCGGCGCGGGTGGCGCAGTAGGCGTCCAGGCGCAGCTCCACGTGGTCCCAGCTGATGGGCATTTCATCCACCGCCGTGTTGAACGCATGCCCCGAGGCCATCAGCGGTAACACGCTGCCGCGGATCACGCCGTTGTCGGTGAACAGGCTGACACGGCTGCCTTCGGCAAACCGGCTCGACCAGCACCCCACCGGCGCCAGGCTCAGGCGCCCGTTGTCCTTGATCGCCCGCACGCTGGCGCCGATGGTGTCCAGGTGCGCGCACACCGCTCGGTCGGGGCTGTTTTGCCGGCCCTTGAGCGTGGCGCGAAGGGTGCCCCGGCGAGTCAGCTCGAACGGGATGCCCAGCTCCTCCAGACGCTCGGCGACGTAGCGCACGATGGTGTCGGTAAAACCGGTGGGGCTGGGAATGGCGAGCATTTCCAGCAGGACTTTCTGCAAGTAGGCGAGGTCGGGTTCCGGGATGGTACGGCTCATGGAAACTCCTGGGTGGGGAAGGGGGATCTGTGCGGGGCCATCTGTAGGAGCCGTTCAGTGTGGGAGCGGGCTTGCCCGCGATGGCTGCATAGAAAATCAGTCGAGATGTCGACTGAGCTGCTGTCATCGCGGGCAAGCCCGCTCCCACAAAAAAACCGACAAGCGCAATTTCTGCGCAGGCCCGCTCTTAAAGCCTCAGCGGCTATGGGGAAACAACAAATCCACAAAGCGCTCGGCGGTGGGTTGGGGTTCGTGGTTGGCCAGGCCGGCGCGTTCGTTGGCCTCGATAAACACGTATTCGGGGCGGTTGGCGGCGGGCACCATCAGGTCCAGGCCCACCATCGGGATGTCCAGGGCGCGCGCGGCGCGCAGGGCGGCATCGATCAGGGTGGGGTGCAGCATTGCGGTCACGTCTTCCAGGGTGCCGCCGGTGTGCAGGTTGGCGGTGCGGCGCACGGCCAGGCGTTGGCCGGGGGGCAGGATGCTGTCGTAGTCGTAGCCGGCCGCGTGCAGGGTGCGCTGGGTTTCGGCGTCCAGGGGGATTTTGCTTTCGCCGTCGGTGGCGGCCTGGCGCCGTCGGCTCTGGGCTTCGATCAACGCGCCGATGCTGTGCTGGCCGTCGCCGACGATGTGCGCCGGGTGGCGGATGGCGGCGGCCACCACCTCAAAACCGATCACCAGGATGCGCAGGTCCAGGCCCTCGTGGAAGCTTTCCAGCAACACGCGGCTGTCGAACTGGCGCGCGCTGTCGATGGCCTGCTGCACCTCTTCGATGGTGCACAGGTCCACCGCCACGCCCTGGCCCTGTTCGCCGTCCAAAGGCTTGACCACTACCCGCGTGTGCTCGTCGAGAAACGCCAGGTTGTCGTCGGCATTGCCCACTCGTTGCTGGGCCGGCACGTTCAGGCCCGCAGCCTTGAGTACCTTGTGGGTCAGGCTTTTGTCCTGGCACAGGCTCATGCTGATGGCGCTGGTCAGGTCGCTGAGGGATTCGCGGCAGCGCACCCGGCGCCCGCCGTGGGTGAGGGTGAACAGGCCACTGTCGGCGTCTTCGACTTGCACGTCGATGCCGCGGCGGTGGGCTTCTTCGACAATGATCCGTGCATAGGGGTTGAGCTCGGCGCTTGGCCCCGGCCCGAGGAATAGTGGCTGGTTGATGCCGTTCTTGTGCTTGATGGCGAAGGTGGTGAGGGTGCGAAAGCCCAATTTGGCGTAGAGCTGCTTGGCCTGGCGGTTGTCGTGCAGCACCGAGAGGTCGAGGTAACTCAGGCCCCGGCTCATGAAGTGCTCGATCAAATGCCGTACCAGCACCTCGCCCACCCCGGGCCGCGTGCAGTGCGGGTCCACCGCCAGGCACCAGAGGCTTGAACCGTTCTCCGGGTCATGGAACGCCTTGTGGTGGTTCAGGCCCATGACGCTGCCGATCACCGCGCCGCTGTCTTCGTCCTCGGCCAGCCAGTACACCGGGCCGCCCTCGTGGCGCGGGGTCAGGCGTTGCGGGTCGACGGGCAGCATGCCGCGCGCCTGGTACAGCGTGTTGATGGCCTGCCAGTCCGCCTCGCTTTGCGCGCGGCGAATGCGAAAACCGCGAAACACTCGGGTGGCCTGGCGGTAGTCGGTGAACCACAGGCGCAGGGTGTCGGAAGGGTCGAGGAACAGCTGCGCCGGTTCCAGCCCCAGCACCTGTTGGGGTGCGGCCACGTAGAGGGCGATGTCCCGTTCGCCGGGCGCTTCGTGAAGCAACTCGCAGGCCAGGCTGGCGGGGTCGGGGAAGGTGTGGCCGATGAGCAAGCGGCCCCAGCCGCAATGCACGGCGATGGGGTCGGGGCCGGGTTCGCTGCCGTCTTCGGCAAAACGCGCCTGTAAGCGCTCATAGGACGGCGTCTGGCCGCGCAACAGGCGTTGGCTGTAGGCGGAGGCATGGGGTTTCATCGGTCAGATTCCTTGTTCGCTGAGCCATAGGTTCAGCGCGGCCAGTTGCCACAACTTGGAGCCGCGCAGCGGCGTCAACTGGCCCTGCGGGTCGCTGAGCAAACGGTCGAGCATGGCCGGGTTGAACAGGCCGCGATCCTGGCTGGGGTCGAGCAGCAACTCGCGCACCCAGCCCAGGGTGTCGCCCTGCAAATGCTTGAGGCCAGGCACCGGGAAGTAGCCTTTCTTGCGGTCGATCACCGCGCTGGGGATAACCCGCCGCGCCGCTTCCTTGAGCACCTGCTTGCCGCCGTCGGGCAGCTTGAACCGGCCGGGCACCCGTGCCGACAGCTCCACCAGGCGATAGTCGAGGAACGGCGTGCGCGCCTCCAGGCCCCAGGCCATGGTCATGTTGTCGACCCGTTTGACCGGGTCGTCCACCAGCATCACCGTGCTGTCCAGGCGCAGGGCCTTGTCCACGGCGGCCTCGGCGCCGGGCTGGGCGAAGTGCTCGCGCACAAAATCCCCGGCCGCGTCGTTGGCGGTCAGCCACTGCGGCTGCACGGTGGCCGCGTAGTCGTCGTAGCTGCGGTCGAAGAACGCCTCGCGATAGGCCGCGTACGGGTCGCTGGCGCCGTCCACCTGTGGGTACCAGTGATACCCGGCGAACAACTCGTCGGCGCCCTGGCCGCTTTGCACCACTTTGCAGTGCTTGGCCACCTCCCGCGACAGCAGGTAGAAAGCAATGCAGTCGTGGCTGACCATCGGCTCGCTCATGGCGCGGAATGCCGCCGGCAGTTGCTCGATGATTTCTTTTTCGGCGATGCGCAACTGGTGGTGTTCGGTGCCGTAGTGCTGGGCGATCAGGTCCGAGTATTGGAACTCATCGCCCCGTTCGCCGCCGGCATCGGCAAAACCGATGGAGAAAGTCGACAGTTGCTCCACGCCCACTTCACGCAGTAAGCCCACCAGCAGGCTGGAGTCTACGCCGCCGGAGAGCAGCACACCCACATCCACCGCCGCCCGTTGGCGAATGGCCACGGCCTCGCGGGTGCTGTCCAGCACGCGGTCGGTCCAATCCTCCAGCGTCAGGTGCTGCTCATCGGCACGCGGGCCGTAGGCCAGGCTCCACCAGGTTTTTTGCTCGGTGCGGCCATCGGCGTCGATGCGCAGCCAGGTGGCGGGGGGCAGTTTTTCGATGCCCGCCAGCAGGGTGCGCGGCGCCGGCACCACGGCGTGGAAGTTCAGGTAGTGGTTGAGCGCCACCGGGTCCAGCAGCGGGTTGATGTCACCGCCCTTGAGCAGCGCCGGCAACGTGGAGGCAAAGCGCAGGCGCTGGCCAGTGCGCGACAGGTACAACGGCTTGACGCCGAGGCGGTCGCGGGCGATGAACAGACGCTGCGCGTCGCGTTCCCAAATGGCGAAGGCGAACATGCCGTTGAGCTTGGGCAGCAGGTCGGCGCCCCAGGCGTGGTAGCCCTTGAGCAGCACTTCGGTGTCGCCGCCGGAATAAAAGGCGTAGCCCAGGCCTTCCAGCTCGGTGCGCAGTTCGGGGAAGTTGTAGATCGCCCCGTTGAAGGCCAGGGACAGGCCCAGTTGCGCGTCCACCATCGGCTGGGCCGAGCCGTCCGAGAGGTCCATGATTTTCAGCCGCCGATGGCCCAGGGCAACCGGCCCCTGGCTATGAAAACCCCAGGCGTCGGGGCCGCGAGGGGCCAGGTGATGGGTGATTCTTTCCACCGCTGCCAGGTCGGCAGGGTGGTGATCGAAACGTAACTCGCCAGCTAATCCGCACATAAATTCCTTACCGGTTTTTCCGTTGGGGAGGGGCATTCGTGCCGGCGCCAAAACAGCGCGGGCAAGGAAACTGACCGGTGTCGAACCTGGGAGTTTTAGATCGATCCGTTATAAGCGGCCGCGGCGCAAGCGCGTGGGCCGGCGCATCGGGTAGTAAATAGTTGCGCCCTGGGCCGGTGCACCGAGTGCTTTAGTAAGCCGCGCCGTGGGTTCTTCAGCAGGGGCGGGCAAGGTTGTTCGTCAGGGTTCGCGGCTTAATCAGGAGCGAACACAGTGGCAAGGCAAGACCGCGCGGTTAACCCCCCATCGACCGTTTCGCGGGACGAACAATTGGCGGCATTGCTGGACATGACCGGCGATCTGGATAACGCCCAGGTCCTGCGCGAGAACCTGGCGCCGTGGTTGCTGCACGCCCACGGGCAAGACCTGCAGGAACTGCGAACCAACCTCCACAACCTGCAAGATTTTCAGCGGCGCACCGAGGCCGCAATGCGAGGCCTGGTACCTGCGCTTAAGTATTGCCGTTCGCTGTTAAAGGCCACCTGGGTATCTGTAGCATTCCCGAGCGCCGCTGAGCGCGTGGGCCTCAGGCCTTGCCGCGCACCAGGGCGCGCAGGGCGAAGCGGTTGGGGTGGCAGGCCTGGGCCACGTCCTTGGGCACGGGCAGGGGTTCGTCATCCAGCCATGCCGCCAGCAACTGCGCGGCCAGCGGCGCGGTAATCAGGCCGCGCGAGCCGTGGCCGCTGTTGACGAACAACCCGTCAAGCCACGGGCAGGGCACATCCGGCACCTGGCGGGCGTCCTTGGCCAATGCGGCGTAGGCCTGGGCGAACGCGGGCAGGTCGGCCAATGGGCCGACGATGGGCAGGTAGTCGGGGCTGGTGCAGCGGAACGCGGCGCGGCCCTGGAGTTGGGCCGGGTCCAGTTGCCCGGCGTGCAGGCGCTGGAAGAGGTCGCTGGAAATGGCCTCCAGCAGTTGCAGGTTGCTGGCGTGGTCGGCGGCAGTGGTGGCGCTGTCCTGGCTCTTGAAATCGAAACTGGCGCCCAGGGTGTGTTCGCCGCCGCGCATCGGTGCCACGTAGCCTTCGGCGCAAACCACCGTGGCCAGGCTTTGGCTGGTAGCGGTGGCGGGCAACCGGGTGATCTGCCCGCGGATGCGCTTGAGGGGCAACCCGGCGCTTTGGCTGAAACCCTTGATCTCGGCGGCCCCGGCCAGCACCACCACGGGCGCCTCGGCCAGTACCTGCTCGCCCGCCAAGGCTTGCCACTGGCCGTCAACCTTGCGCAGCGCCAGGGCTTCATGGTGGGTCAGCAATTCGATCCCCGGTTGGCTGGCCAACCACTGGCACAGGGCCGGCGGATGTACCCAGCCGCCCTCGGGGAAAAACAGCCCGCCGTGGGCCAGTTCCACCCCGGCCAGGGCTTGCGCCTGGTCGCGGTCTAGCAAGTGCAGCAGGTCGGGGGCGAAGGCCTCGGCCAATTGGCCCTGGCGCTCGGCTTCCTTGGGGTCGAACGCCAGTTGCAGCACGCCGCAGGCGTCCCAGTCGTGGCCGCGTTGCAGTTGCTCCAGCAGGCGCCGGGTGTGGCCGAAACCGCTGACGATCAAGCGCGACAACGCGGTGCCGTGGGCCGACAGCTTGAGGTACAGCACCCCTTGCGGGTTGCCCGAGGCCTCCTGGGCCACGGCGCCGTGACGCTCCAGCAGGGTGACCTGCCAGCCCCGCACCGCGAGGCTGGCGGCGCTGGCGCAACCGGCCAGGCCGGCACCGATCACCAGGGCCCGGCGCTCGCCGTGGGGCGGCGCAGGGCGGGCGAACCAGGGTTTGCTGGCGGCGGGCGGTGCCACGTCGGCGGGCCAGCCGAGGAACTCGCCGCGCAGGATCTCCCACTTGTGGCCGATGCCCGGGGTGCGCTTCATCTTGAACCCGGCGCCGTTGAGCAGGCGCCGTACCCAACCGGTGCTGGTGAAGGTGCTGAGGGTCGCGCCGGGGGCGGCCAGGCGCGCCAGTTCGGTGAACAGTTCGGCGGTCCACATGTCAGGGTTTTTCGCTGGGGCAAAACCGTCGAGGAACCACGCATCGACCTGGCCATCCAGTTGCGGCAATTGCTCCAGGGCGTCGCCGATCAACAGGGTCAGGCTGACCCGGCCATGGCCCAGGATCAGGCACTGGAAGCCGGCGTGGATCGCCACGTATTGCGCCAGCAACTGCTCGGCCAACGGCTGCAACTCGGGCCACAGGGCCAGAGCCCGGCTCAGGTCGGCGTGGCTCAAGGGGTATTTTTCGACACTGACAAAATGCAGCCGCGCCCCGGCCGGCGCCTGTTGCTCGAACAACTGCCAGGCACAGAGAAAGTTGAGCCCGGTGCCGAACCCGGTTTCGCCAATCACCAGCCGCCCGTGGGGCGCCAGCGCGGCGAAACGCTCGCCCAAGCGGTTTTGCTCGATGAACACGTAGCGGGTTTCGGCAAGGCCCGATTGGTCGGAGAAATACACGTCGTCAAACACCCGCGAGTGCGGGCGACCTTGGTCGTCCCAGTCGATCTGGGCGTGGGGCAGGGCAGTGGTCATGGTCGGCTCGGCTACGGCAAGGGCGCCATTCTAGCCGATCAGGGTGGTGGCGATTGATCCATGGCAAGGTGGGCGCTGATCCAAGGGCGGAAAATCCGCGGCCTGCTGTGCGTCCCGTCCGGGGAAGGGGGTGGATTTTGTTCCACCGCCGCCCTATGCGATCCGCTAGTCTTGCTCAATCTTGGAAGGGAGCCGCTCATGTTTGAATCCGCCGAAATCGGTCACGCCATCGACAAAGACACCTACGACGCCGAAGTGCCGGCCCTGCGCGAAGCTTTGCTCGAAGCCCAGTTCGAGTTGCAGCAGCAGGGCCGCTTTCCGGTCATCGTGCTGATTAATGGCATCGAGGGGGCGGGCAAGGGCGAAACCGTCAAGCTGCTCAACGAGTGGATGGACCCGCGCCTGATCGAGGTGCGCACCTTCGACCAGCAGTCCGACGAAGAACTGGCCCGCCCGCCGGCCTGGCGCTACTGGCGCCTGCTGCCGGCCAAGGGGCGCATGGGGATTTTCTTCGGCAACTGGTACAGCCAGATGCTCCAGGGCCGGGTCCACGGGCGCTTCAAGGACCCTGGCCTGGACCAGGCCATCGGCGGTGCCGAACGCCTGGAGAAAATGCTCTGCGATGAAGGCGCGCTGATCTTCAAGTTCTGGTTCCACCTGTCCAAGAAGCAAATGAAAAACCGCCTCAAGGCCCTGCGCGACGACCCGCTGCACAGTTGGCGCATCAGCCCGCTGGACTGGCAGCAGTCCGAAACCTACGACCGCTTCGTGCGCTTTGGCGAGCGGGTGCTGCGCCGCACCAGCCGCGACTACGCGCCCTGGTACGTGATCGAAGGCGTGGACGCCCATTACCGCAGCCTCACCGTGGGCAAGATCCTGCTCGAAGGCCTGCACGCGGCGCTGAGCCGGCCCAAGGTCAACCCCGACCGGGTCAGCGCCGCGCCGCTGCCGCCGAGCATCGACCAACTGAGCCTGCTGGGCAGCCTGGACATGAGCCAGCGCTTGGACAAAGCCGACTACGAAGAACAACTGATTACCGAACAGGCGCGCCTGTCGGGGTTGATGCGCGACAAACGCATGCGCAAGCACGCCTTGGTGGCGGTGTTCGAGGGCAACGATGCGGCCGGTAAGGGCGGCGCGATCCGCCGCGTGGCTGCCGCCCTGGACCCGCGCCAGTACCGCATCGTGCCCATCGCCGCGCCCACCGAGGAAGAACGCGCGCAGCCGTACCTGTGGCGCTTTTGGCGGCACATTCCGGCGCGGGGCAAATTCACCGTGTTCGACCGTTCGTGGTACGGCCGGGTGCTGGTGGAACGGGTCGAAGGCTTTTGCGCCAAGGCCGACTGGATGCGTGCCTACGGCGAAATCAACGACTTCGAGGAACAACTGAGCGATGCCCGGGTGATTGTGGTCAAGTTCTGGCTGGCCATCGACAAGCAGACCCAGCTCGAACGCTTCCAGGAACGGGAGGAAATTCCCTTCAAGCGCTTCAAGATCACCGAAGACGACTGGCGCAACCGCGAAAAATGGGACGACTACCGCGCCGCCGTCGGTGACATGGTTGACCGCACCAGCACCGAAGTTTCGGCCTGGACCCTGGTGGAAGCCAACGACAAGCGCTGGGCGCGGGTCAAGGTGCTGCGCACGATCAACCAGGCGTTGGAAGCGGCCTTTGTCCGCTCGGACAAGCAGGACAAAAAGAAATAACCCTACGTGTAGCAAGCCCGCTTTTTACAAGGGGGCCGGCCTACCCAATGGTTTTGCATACGCCCGATGAATGATTGTCGCGGTCGGCGCGCCCGGGGATTTACTCTCGGGCCACTCTCAACCGACAACAACAATCCCGAGGTGTGGCATGCGTGAAGTAGTGATCGTCGACAGTGTGCGTACCGGCCTTGCCAAGTCCTTTCGCGGCAAGTTCAACCAGACCCGCCCCGATGACATGGCGGCCCATTGCGTCAATGCGCTGCTGAGCCGCCACGGCATCGACCCGGCCAGTGTCGAGGACTGCATCGTCGGCGCCGGCTCCAACGAAGGTGCCCAGGGCTACAACATCGGGCGCAACGTGGCGGTGCTGTCGCGCCTGGGCACCGGCACGGCAGGCATGACCCTCAACCGCTTCTGCTCCTCGGGCCTGCAGGCGATTGCCATCGCGGCCAACCAGATCGCCTCCGGGTGCAGCGACATCATCGTCGCCGGCGGGGTGGAATCCATCAGCCTGACCCTCAAAAGCGTCAACACCGACCACCTGATTAACCCGCAGCTCAAGGAGCAGGTGCCGGGCATCTACATGCCCATGGGCCAGACGGCCGAGATCGTCGCGCGGCGCTACAACGTCAGCCGCGAGGAACAGGACCTGTACGCCCTGCAAAGCCAGCAACGCACCGCCCAGGCCCAGGCCGACGGCTTGTTCGACGATGAAATCGTGCCCATGGCGGTCAAGTATGCGGTCGAAGACAAGGCCAGCGGCCAGGTGCAGATACTTGATGGCGTGGTCGAGCGCGACGACTGCAACCGCCCCGACACCACGTTGCAGAGCCTGGCCGGGCTCAAACCGGTGTTCGCCGAAGACGGCTCGGTGACGGCGGGCAACTCTTCGCAGCTGTCCGATGGCGCTTCCATGACCCTGGTGATGAGCCTGGAAAAAGCCCTGCAACTGGGCCTTAAGCCCAAGGCGTTCTTCCGCGGTTTCACCGTGGCCGGTTGCGAACCGGACGAAATGGGCATCGGCCCGGTGTTCTCGGTGCCCAAATTGCTTAAGGCCAAAGGCCTGCAAGTGGCCGATATCGACCTGTGGGAACTCAACGAAGCCTTCGCCTCCCAGTGCCTCTACGCGCGCAATCGCCTGGAAATCGACAACGCCAAATACAACGTCAACGGCGGCTCGATTTCCATCGGCCACCCCTTCGGCATGACCGGCTCGCGCCAGGTCGGCCACCTGGTGCGCGAACTGCAACGGCGCAACCTGCGCTACGGCATCGTCACCATGTGCGTGGGCGGCGGCATGGGCGCTACCGGGTTGTTTGAAGCGGTGCGTTGAAGCGCTACAAGCCCTGCAATTATTGAATGGGTCTTATGTGGGAGCGGGTGGGATTTTCATTTTCCTCTGTGGGAGCGAGCCTGCTCGCGATGGCGCCACATCAGTTGCTGGATGAGTGGCTGACCCACCGCCATCGCGGGCAAGCCTGCTCCCACAGGTGTTTCTCCCACAGGGTAAAAGGTGCTTTCCATGCTGTAGGGCAACCGCCCCATACAGTTCTGCCTGCGGCGCGTTTCAAACTGTGACTGTGTGTCGCGCCGTGGTGGGCCTAGAATGGCGGTCTTTCGCCGTCGCTTCAGAGGTTCGCCATGCACGTTTCGTCCGGTCGCTGGGTTTATGGGCTGCTCCTGGCCTTGTTGACCGCGTTGTTGTGGGGGATCTTGCCGATCAAGCTCAAGCAGGTGCTGGTGGTCATGGACCCCCTGACCGTGACCTGGTATCGGCTGCTCGTGGCCGGTGGCCTGCTCTTCATCTACCTCGCCCTGGCCCGGCGCTTGCCGAGCCGCAAGGTGCTGGGTAAGCGCGGTAAATGGCTGGTGCTGCTGGCCTCGCTGGGGCTGGCGGGCAACTACGTGCTGTACCTGATGGGCCTCAACCTGCTCAGCCCCGGCACCGCGCAACTGGTGGTGCAGACCGGCCCGGTGATGCTGCTGGTGGCCAGCGTGTTCATCTTTCGCGAGCGTTTCACCCTCGGCCAGGGCGTGGGGCTGTTGGTGCTGCTGGTCGGGTTCGGGTTGTTCTTCAACCAACGCCTGGTGGAATTGCTCACCTCCCTGACCGACTACACCGCTGGCGTGCTGCTGGTGCTGGCCGGCTCCACGGTCTGGACCTTCTACGCCCTGGGCCAGAAGCAACTGCTGACGGTGTGGAGTTCGTTGCAGGTGATGATGGTCATCTACCTGTTCTGCGCGTTGGTGCTCACCCCTTGGGTGCATCCGCTGGAGGCCTTGCACCTGACGTCGCTGCAAGGCTTTTTGCTGTTCGCCTGTTGCCTCAATACCCTGATCGGCTACGGTGCGTTTGCCGAGGCCCTGGCCCACTGGGAAGCCTCGCGGGTCAGTGCGACCCTGGCGATCACGCCGCTGGTGACTTTCGTTGCCGTGGCCCTGGCCGCGTGGCTGTGGCCCGATTACGTGCACGCCGAGCAGATCAATGGCCTGGCCTACTTCGGCGCGTTGCTGGTGGTGCTGGGGTCGGCGCTGACGGCGTTGGGCCCGTCGTTGATGGCCGGGCTCAAGGTACGGCGCGAGCGCCTGGCCACCAGAGTCTAGCAATTGCCCACATTGGCCCTTCTCCTGGGCCCGGGCACTGGCTAAGCTCCAGGCTTCGCAAATTCCCGCAGAGGTCTTCCTATGCCGCAGCAATGGCCCGCCGCCGATATCGCTCGAATGATCCTTGAAGGCTTCGACGATTACCGTGAGCACTTTCGCCAGATCACCGACGGCGCCCGGGCGCGGTTCGAGCAAGCCCTGTGGCAGGAGGCCCAGGCCGCGTCGGCGGCACGCATCAACCTCTACGAAGAAAAAGTCGGCGAAACCGTGGCGCGCCTGCACCAGGCCTTCGACGGCCAGGCCCTGCTCGACGTGAGTTTCTGGCCCCTGGTCAAGAGCGCCTATATCAGCCTGATCGACCTGCGTTTCGACGATGAGCTGTCCGAGACCTGGTACAACTCCACGTTCTGCGGGCTGTTCAGCCATGACCTGATTAGCGACGGCTGCATGTTTATCCACACCACCCGGCCCAGCCTGCGCCGCGCCCGCGCCGCGCAGACCCGCACCTACAAACCCGAGGGCGAGCTGTCGGGCATGCTGGAGCAGATTTTCGTCGACTACAGCTTCAGCGAACCCTACGCCGACCTACCCGGCGACCTGCGGCGCCTGCTCGCGCAACTGCGCGAGAACCTGCCGGACTGGGTCTGCAAGGACCCGCACCTTTCAGTGGAGCTGTTTTCCTCGGTGCTGTACCGCAACAAGGGCGCGTACCTGGTGGGGCGCATCTACACCCCGGACGAGCAGTGGCCGCTGGTGATCCCGCTGTTGCACCGCGAGGGCCGCGGGATCCAGATCGACGCGCTGATTACCGATGAAGCGGACGTGTCGATCATCTTTTCCTTCACCCGTTCCTACTTCATGGTGGATGTGCCGGTGCCAGCCGAGTTCATCGGCTTTCTCAAGCGCATCCTGCCGGGCAAGCACATCGCCGAGCTGTACACCTCCATTGGTTTCTACAAACACGGCAAGTCGGAGTTCTACCGCGCCCTCATCAATCACCTGGCCAACACCGACGACCAGTTCATCATGGCCCCGGGCGTGCGTGGCATGGTCATGAGCGTGTTCACCCTGCCGGGCTTCAACACGGTGTTCAAGATCATCAAGGACCGCTTCTCGCCGTCGAAAAACGTCGACCGCGCCACGGTGATCGAAAAGTACCGCTTGGTGAAAAGCGTCGATCGCGTCGGGCGCATGGCCGATACCCAGGAGTTCGCCGATTTTCGCTTCCCGTTGAGCAAGTTCGAGCCGGCGTGCCTGGCCGAATTGCTGGAAGTGGCGGCGGGCACGGTCGAGGTGCATGGCGACACGGTGCTGATCCGCCACTGCTGGACCGAGCGGCGCATGACGCCCCTGAACCTGTACCTGGAAAACGCCAACGACGCCCAGGTGCGCGAAGCCCTGGAGGACTACGGCCTGGCCATCAAGCAACTGGCGGCGGCGAACATCTTCCCCGGCGACATGCTGCTCAAGAACTTCGGCGTCACCCGCCACGGCCGTGTGGTGTTCTACGACTACGACGAAATCTGCTTCCTCACCGAGGCCAACTTCCGCCACATCCCGCAGCCGCGCACCCCGGAAGACGAAATGGCTTCAGAACCCTGGTACTCCATCGGTCCGCTGGACGTGTTCCCCGAGGAGTTCCCGCCGTTTCTGTTCGCCGACGCCGGCCAACGGCGGCTGTTCGACCAACTCCACGGCGAGCTGTACAACGCCGACTACTGGAAAAGCCTGCAAGAGGCGATCCGCGCCGGGAAAGTAATCGACGTGTTCCCGTACCGGCGCAAGGGCCTGGATAACGAGTGAGCCGCAGTGTGGGAGTGGGCCTGCGCAGGCTCACACCCGACCTGCGGTGATGGCCATAAATCTGCGACAATCGCCGCCCTGCGCCACTAGACGACCTTTGCCTACCTGATGACTGACCAATCGCCTGCTTTCGACCAACTGCTGAAAAACCTCGACCACGCCATGCTCGCCGACCGTCACCGGTTGCGCCGCCAGTTGCTGGAGCTGCGCAAGCAACCCGACGAGGCCAAGCTGGCGCAGTGGCTGGAGCGCGCGCAGGCGTCCTGCGCCCGGGTGCTGGCGCGGCGGGCCAGCCTGCCGCTGATCCGCTACGACGACAGCCTGCCCATTGCCGCCAAGCGCGATGAAATCAAGGCTGCATTGCTAAAGCATCAGGTGCTGATAATCGCCGGCGAAACCGGCTCGGGCAAAACCACCCAGTTGCCTAAGATCTGCCTGGAAATCGGCCGTGGCCAGTACGGCTTGATCGGCCACACCCAGCCGCGGCGGATCGCGGCGCGCAGCGTGGCGAGCCGGGTCGCCGAAGAACTGGCCACGCCGTTGGGTGCGTTGGTGGGTTATCAGGTGCGGTTCGAGGACCAGAGCGACGCCAATACCCTGGTCAAGTTGATGACCGACGGCATCCTCCTGGCCGAGACCCAGAACGACCGCTACCTGGAGCGCTACGACACGATCATTGTCGACGAGGCCCACGAACGCAGCCTCAACATCGATTTTTTGCTCGGCTACCTCAAGACCCTGTTGCCGCGCCGCCCCGACCTGAAAGTCATCATCACCTCGGCCACCATCGACCTGGAGCGCTTCTCCAAGCACTTCAATGACGCGCCGATCGTCGAAGTCTCGGGCCGCACCTTCCCGGTGCAGACCTGGTATCGGCCCCTGACCCTGGAGCAGGACGAGGAGGGCAACCGGGTCGAGGACGACTTGACGGTGGACCAGGCCATTCTCGCCACCCTCGACGAAATCGCCGCCCATGAGCGTAGCGAGCGCAAGAGCCCGGGCGATGTGTTGGTGTTTTTGCCCGGTGAGCGGGAAATCCGCGACGCCGCCGACATGCTGCGCAAGGCCCAGCTCAAGCACACCGAGATTTTGCCGTTGTACGCGCGCCTGTCGCCGGCCGAGCAACAGCGGATTTTCCAGTCCCACCCGGGGCGGCGCGTGGTGCTGGCCACCAACGTCGCGGAAACCTCCCTGACAGTACCGGGCATTCGCTATGTGATCGACAGCGGCACCGCGCGCATCAGCCGCTACAGCTACCGCGCCAAGGTCCAGCGCCTGCCCATCGAGGCGATTTCCCAGGCCAGCGCCAACCAGCGCAAGGGCCGCTGCGGGCGGGTCGAACCGGGCATCTGCATTCGCCTGTACGCCGAGGAGGATTTCCTCGCGCGCCCCGAGTTCACCGACCCGGAGATCCTGCGCACCAACCTGGCCGCGGTGATCCTGCAAATGCTTCACCTGCGCCTGGGCGAAATCACCGACTTCCCCTTTATCGAACCGCCGGACGGCAAGGCCATCAGCGACGGCTTCAACCTGCTGCAAGAACTCTCGGCGGTGGACCGCAACAGCCAATTGACCCCGCTGGGCCGTCAGTTGGCGCGCCTGCCGGTGGACCCGCGCATGGGCCGCATGCTGCTGGAAGCGGCCAAACTGGGCAGCTTGCAGGAAGTGCTGATCGTCGCCAGCGCCATGTCGATCCAGGACCCCCGCGAGCGCCCGCCGGAGCGCCAACAGGCCGCCGACCAGGCCCACGCGCAGTGGAAGGACGTGGACTCGGACTTCGCCGGGTTGGTCAACCTGTGGCGCGGTTTTGAGGAACAGCGCCAGGCCCTGACCGCCAGCCCGCTGCGCAACTGGTGCCGCAAAAATTTCCTCAACTATTTGCGCCTGCGCGAGTGGCGCGATTCCCACCGCCAATTGAGCCTGATCTGCCGCGACATGCAGTTGGCCGTCAATAAAGAGCCGGCCGACTACCCGAAACTGCACAAGGCCGTGCTGGTGGGCCTGCTCAGCCAGATCGGGCAGAAAACCGAGGACGGCGACTACCTCGGCGCCCGCCAGCGGCGGTTCTGGATTCACCCGTCCTCGGGCCTGGGCAAAAAGCGCCCGCAATGGCTGATGACCGCCGAACTGGTGGAAACCACCAAGCTCTATGCGCGCATGGTGGCCAAGATCGAACCGGACTGGATCGAGCCGCTGGCCGGGCACCTGATAAAGAAAAACCACTTCGAGCCGCACTGGGAGAAGAAGCGCGGCCAGGTCGTGGCGTTCGAGCAGATCACCCTGTTCGGCCTGATCGTGGTCGGCCGCCGCCCGGTGCATTACGGGCCGATCGACCCGCCGCTGGCGCGTGAGCTGTTTATCCGCGAAGGCCTGGTGCGCGGGGAAATCCAGTCGCGGGCCAAGTGCCTGAGCGCCAACACGCGCCTGCTGGAGCAGTTGGACGAACTGGAAGCCAAGGCGCGCCGGCGCGACATCCTGGCCGACGAAGAAACCCTGTATGCCTTCTACGACGCGCGCCTGCCCGCCGAGATCCACCAAACGGCCACGTTTGACAGTTGGTACAAGGTCCACAGCCAGAAAGACCCGCAGTTATTAATGATGCGCGAGGAAGACGTGCTAGCCCGCGAGGCCAGCGAAGTCACCGCCGCCCATTACCCCGACACCCTGCACTTGGGCGATTTGGCCTTGGCGCTGAGCTATCACTTCGAGCCCAACCACCCGCGTGACGGCGTGACCTTGCGCGTGCCCGCGCCGCTGCTGCCGGCGTTGCCGCCCGAGCGTCTGGAATGGCTGGTGCCGGGGTTGATCGAAGCCAAGTGCATCGCCCTGGTGCGCAACCTGCCCAAGGCCCTGCGCAAGAACTTCGTGCCGGTGCCGGATTTCGTCAAGGCCGCGTTGGCGCGCATCACCTTCGCCGAAGGCTCGCTGCCCCAGGCCCTGGGCCGCGAGTTGCTGCGCATGACCGGGGTGCGCGTCAGCGATGAAGCCTGGGCCGAGGCGGCGCAGCAGGTCGACAGCCATTTGCGCATGAACCTGGAAATCGTCGATGGCCAGGGCAAGTTCCTCGGCGAGGGCCGTGATTGGGCACAGTTGACCGCTCGTTTCGCCGAGGCCAGCCAGGCTGCGCTGGCGGTGCCGCACACGGCGAAAAGTCAGGAGCCGGTGCAACCCAAGGCGTTCGCCGCGGTGGCCGAGAAAACTCAACAGAACATCGCCGGGCTGTCGATGACGGTGTACCCGGCGCTGGTGGAAGAGGGCGGCACGGTCAAGGAAGGGCGCTTCTCCACCCTGGCCGAAGCCGAGTTCCAGCACCGCCGCGCCTTGCAGCGCCTGCTGATGCAGCAACTGGCGGAGCCGGCGAAGTTCCTGCGCGGCAAATTACCGGGCCTCACCGAACTGGGGCTGATGTACCGCGAACTGGGGCGCATCGATGCCCTGGTCGAAGACATTCTGCTGGCCAGCCTCGACAGCTGCGTGTTGGACGGCGAAACCAGCCTGCCCCGCGACGGTGCCGGGCTCGCGTCCCTGGCCGAACGCAAGCGCGGCGCCTGGACCGAACACGCTGAACGCCTGGCGCGCCTGACCCTGGACATCCTCAAGCTGTGGCATGGCCTGCAAAAGTGCTTCAAGGGCAAGATCGACCTGGCCCGCGCCGTGGCCCTCAACGACATCAAGCAGCAACTGGGCAACCTGGTGTACCCAGGGTTTGTGCGCGAAACCCCGGTGCAGTGGCTCAAAGAATTGCCGCGCTACCTCAAAGCCATCGAACTGCGCCTGGAAAAACTCCCCGGCCAGGTGCAGAAGGACCGGGTCTGGAGCGGCGAGTTGAGCGGCCTGTGGGCGCAGTACCAGGCCCGTGTCGCCAAGCATGCTCAGGAAGGCAAGCGCGACCCGCAATTGGAGCTGTACCGCTGGTGGCTGGAGGAGTACCGGGTGTCGTTGTTTGCCCAGCAGTTGGGCACCAAGGTGCCGATTTCAGACAAACGCCTGAGCAAACAGTGGAGCCAAGTAGAGCCCTAGTGCATTTGCCCTGCTGCCCTGTCGTCTCGGCATAGGGGCCAAATGCTGGCGTTTATGGCAAACTTCGCCGCTATAAACGCCGTACCCGCAGTGCTGCGCTTTCGCAGCCACGGCGGATCGGAATAAAGCGACGCCAGGCCCGGCCCTCTAAGGGAGCCGGACCCTTTATGTGTTGGTACGTCGGTGCCAATGCTTTCTGCCTGAACGGATTAGAGAAACGACCATGCATAACGTCGTCATCAGTGGCACCGGCCTGTACACACCGGCCAACAGCATTTCCAACGAAGAACTGGTGCAGTCTTTCAACACCTACGTGGCCCAATTCAACCACGACAACGCCGAGGCCATCGCCCGCGGCGAGGTTCAGGCGCTGACCGAATCCAACGCCGCTTTTATCGAAAAAGCTTCCGGTATCAAGAGCCGCTTCGTGATGGACAAGGAAGGCATCCTTGACCCGCAGCGCATGGCCCCGCGCCTGCCCGAGCGCAGCAATGACGAGTGGTCGGTGCTTTGCCAAATGGCCATCGGCGCCGCCGAACAAGCCTTGCAGCGCGCCGGCAAGACCGCGGCCGACATCGACGGCGTGATCGTCGCCTGCTCCAACCTGCAACGCGCCTACCCAGCCATTGCCATCGAAGTGCAAGAAGCGCTGGGCATCCAGGGGTTCGGCTTTGATATGAACGTGGCCTGCTCCTCCGCCACCTTCGGCATCCAGGCTGCGGCCAACAGCGTGCAACTGGGCCAGGCCCGGGCGATCCTGATGGTCAACCCGGAAGTCTGCACCGGCCACCTGAATTTCCGTGACCGCGACAGCCACTTCATCTTTGGCGACGCGGCCACCGCCGTCATCATCGAGCGGGCCGACCTGGCCACCTCCAAGCATCAGTTCGACATTGTCAGCACCAAGCTGCTGACCAAGTTCTCCAACAACATCCGCAATAACTTCGGCTTCCTCAACCGTGCCGCGGAAGAAGGCATCGGCGCCCCGGACAAGCTGTTCGTGCAGGAAGGCCGCAAGGTGTTCCGCGATGTGTGCCCGATGGTGGCGGAACTGATCGGCGCCCATTTGCAGGAAAATTCGCTCAACGTCGGCGATGTGAAGCGTTTCTGGCTGCATCAGGCGAACCTGAGCATGAACCACCTGATCGTCAAGAAACTGTTGGGCCGCGAAGCCACGGAAGTCGAGGCGCCAGTGATTCTCGATACCTACGCCAACACCAGCTCGGCCGGTTCGGTGATTGCTTTCCACAAGTACCAAGACGATTTGCCGACCGGCTCCCTGGCCGTGCTCAGTTCGTTCGGTGCGGGTTACTCGATTGGTAGCGTGATTCTGCGCAAGCTCTGACCTGTCGGTTATGTTTCGCGCGCTAAAAGATGAAATTTCCTGCATTCGAAGGGGTTAAAGCGCTGTAACTTTTGGGCGCTGTCGCAGGTTTCCCAATACCTGCGGCCTTCTCCTAACCGCGACAGGAAGGGCAGTGAATGTTGGCTAAGGATGATGCACAACTGATCGAGCGCCTACTGGCGGGCGAGCAATTGGCCTACAAACAGTTGGTCAGCACCTATCAAAGCGCCATGCGCGCCGTGGCCTACGCCATCGTCGGCAACCGCCATGCCGATGAAGTGGTGCAGGATGCCTGGCTCTCGGTGGTGCGCAGCCTGGCGAAGTTCGAGGGGCGTTCGAGCCTCAAGACTTGGTTGCTGACCATCACCGCCAACGCCGCCAAGGGCCGCTACCGGCAAAACCGCCGCGAAGTGCTACTCGACGACCTGCCCGCCCCCCACGGTACCCTCGGTGACGAACGCTTCAGTCACGAGGATGGCCACTGGCTGGTGGCTCCTTACGCCTGGCATCAGGATTCCCCGGAAGCCTTGCTCAGCCAGGAGCAGTTGCGTCAATGCCTGGAACACACCTTGCTTAGCCTCTCCGAGTTGCAAAGCAGCGTGCTGTTGCTGCGCGAGCGCCAGGGTCTGGAGATGGAGGAAATCTGTAATCTTCTGCATATCTCCCTCTCCAATGTCCGCGTGCTGCTACACAGGGCACGGCTCAAAGTTTTCGCAACCGTGGAACATTTCGAGGAAACCGGCGAATGCTGACCTGTAAGGAACAAGTGGCCCGCTCCAGCGACTTTATCGATGGCCAACTGAGTTTTCGTGAACGACTGATGATGCATCATCACCTGCTGTTCTGCCCCAATTGCCGCCGTTTCATGCGCCAGATGCGCTTGCTGCAAGCGACCCTGCGCGAGCTGCCGGAACCCCCCGTACCGGGCCTGGACGAACTGGCTGCACGCCTCGCTGCCGAACAAAAAAACACCATCAAATAGCCCTCGCCTCCCGCCGAAAACTCCCCCGAACCGCTCTAGATTGCGGCTTACAGCTTGCCGCTCGCCGTCTGAACCGCTTATTTCTTTTCGAAGTAAAAAAGTTCCGCTGTAACAAAATCTTTATATATCAGCAACTCCTCTGAAATAACCCGCCGCCAAGATTCCCTCCCAACACCAGCGGGCCAGCCCCGCGTGTTTTCCAACGCCAAAGACCACCAATTAGGGGAACTCTTCGATGATCCGTAAGCACTTCGCCGGTTTTGCCGCCAGCGCCCTGGCCCTGGCAGTTACCGCCCAGGCTTTCGCTGGCACTGTCACCACTGACGGCGCCGATATCGTAGTCAAAACCAAGGGCGGCCTTGAGGTTGCTACCACCGACAAAGAATTCAGCTTCAAGCTCGGCGGGCGTTTGCAGGCGGACTACAGCCAGTTCGACGGCGTGTACACGAAGAATGGCGACACCGCTGACGCGGCTTACTTCCGTCGCGCGTTCCTGGAGTTGTCCGGTGTGCTCTACACCGACTGGGCCTATGCCATCAGCTACGACTTCTCCCATAACGCCGGCGATTCGGACAACGGCTACTTCGACGAAGCGTCCCTGGCCTATAACGGCTTCAAGCCTGTATCGATCAAGGTCGGCCGTTTTGACCCGGACTTCGGCCTGGAAAAAGCCACCAGCTCCAAGTGGGTCACCGCGCCAGAGCGCAACATGGCCTATGACATGGTCGATTGGGCCAACAGCCACCAAAACGGCCTGGGCCTGCAAGCCTCCAGCACCTTCGCCGACTCGTTCTACGCCTCGGCTGGCGTGTTCAGCAAAGACACCGACGACACCGACGGCAACAGCGTCAAGCAGGTCAACGGCCGCTTTGTGTTTGCGCCGATGCACGAGGCTGGCAACGTGCTGCACTTTGGTGTGAACCTCGCGTCCCGCGATGTTTCCGACACCGCGTTCGATTCGCGCTACCGCACCCGTATGGGCATCCGCGGCGTGGAAACCCTGGGCGGCAACGACGCCGGCACCAACGGCAACCGTCCGATCCTGGGTGGCAGCTCTTCCTCGCCAGCAGGCTCTTATGACCGCGATGACGCCTTCGGTCTGGAAGCCGCGTTCGCCATGGGCCCGGCCTCGATCCAGGGTGAGTACATCGCCCGCAAGACCAAGGCTGACGACAGCAGCCGCGAAGACATCAAGGGCCATGGCTTCTACGTGCAGGGTGCGTACACCCTGACCGGCGAATCGCGCGGCTATAAAGTCGGCAAATTCGACGCAATCAAACCGGCCAACAAAGCCATCGGTGCCTGGGAACTGTTCTATCGCTACGACAGCCTGACCGTCGAAGACGACAACATCACCACCGCCAGCCTGACCCGTGACGTCGGCGACGCTGAAGCCAAGGTGCACACCCTGGGCGTGAACTGGTACGCCAACGAAGCGGTGAAAATCTCCGCCGCCTACCTCAAGGCCAAGACCGACAACGTGACCAACGCCACCGCCGCCAGCGGCGGCACCCCGGCGCGTCGTACCGGCGACGACAGCGGCGACGGTTTCGTGGTCCGCGCCCAGTACGTGTTCTAAGCCTCACGCTGTTGCGTTCCAGGAGCTCTTTCTTCATCCGTTAAAGCTCCCCTCGTGTTCAACCCCGCTTCGGCGGGGTTTTTTTATTTCGGCCGGTGTCGCGGATAGGGGATACTCGCCGGGACTTTGGGTTCAGGGCGGGGGGTAGGATGGTGCTTGAGGTTGTGCAGGATTTTTCGGCCATCGCGCCCGCTGAATGGGATGCCCTGGTGCCGGCGAACCAGCCGTTCTTGCGCCACGGTTTTCTGGCGGCGCTGGAGGCGAGCGCCAGTGTCGGCCAGCACACCGGGTGGCAGCCCGAGCATCTGCTGCACCGTGAGGGCGGGCGCTTGCTGGCGGCGTTGCCCAGCTACCGCAAATGGCATTCCTATGGCGAGTACGTGTTCGACCACGCGTGGGCCGATGCCTGCGAGCGCGCCGGTATCGACTATTACCCCAAGCTGTTGACGGCCGTGCCCTTCAGCCCGGTCAGCGGCCCGCGCCTGTTGACGGCGGCCGGGCAGGATGGCGCCGAGTTGCTCCAGTGCCTGCCCGGTTACCTGGAGATCGAAGGGCTGGGCAGCGCCCATATCAACTTCACCGACGCCGCCACCGACGCTGCCTTGGCCGGGCAACCGGGTTGGCTGCAACGCATTGGCTGCCAGTACCACTGGCACAACCGTGGCTATCGCGATTTCCAGGATTTCCTCGACGCCCTCAGCTCGCGCAAGCGCAAGCAGATGCGCAAGGAGCGCGAGCAAGTGGCGGGGCAGGGCATCGATTTTGAGTGGCTCGAAGGTCGGCAAGTGGGCGAAGCACAGTGGGATTTTGTCTACGCCTGCTACGCCAATACCTACGCGGTGCGGCGCCAGCGGCCGTACCTGACGCGGGCGTTTTTCAGCCTGTTGGCCGAACGCATGCCCGAGGCGATTCGCGTGGTGCTGGCCAAACAAGGCACGCGGCCGGTGGCAATGGCCTTCAGCCTAGTGGGCGGCGACAGTTTTTATGGCCGCTACTGGGGTTGCCTGAAGGAGTTCGATCGCCTGCATTTTGAAACCTGCTTCTACCAGGGCATGGAATACGCCATCGCCGAGGGTTATCAGCGTTTCGATGCCGGCGCCCAGGGCGAGCACAAGTTGATCCGCGGGTTTGAGCCGGTGCTGACCCATTCGTGGCATTACCTGCGGCACGCGGGGCTGAAGGCGGCGGTCAGCGACTTTTTGGAGCAGGAGCGCGGCGGGGTGATGGCTTATGCGCTGGAAGCGAAAGCAGCCTTGCCCTATCGGCAAGGCTGACCTTCTTCAGGGATAGCGGTTCAGTGCTCCTCCTTGCCCAGCCAGCGGTAAGTCACGCCACCGATCACCGCACCGAGGATCGGCGCCAGCCAGAACAGCCACAACTGCTGGATCGCCCAGCCACCGACAATCAGCGCCGGCCCCGTACTGCGGGCCGGGTTGACCGAGGTGTTGGTCACCGGGATGGAGATCAGGTGGATCAGGGTCAGGGCCAGGCCGATCGCAATCGGTGCCAGCCCCGGTGGGGCGCGTTTGTCGGTGGCGCCGAGGATGATGACGATGAACATCGCCGTCATCACCAGCTCACTGACAAAGCCTGCGGCCATCGTGTAGCCCCCCGGCGAATGTTCGCCATAGCCGTTGGAGGCCAGGCCGCTGGCCAGCTCGAACCCCGGTTTGCCGCTGGCGATGAAGTACAGCAACGCCGCAGCGACCACCCCGCCAATCACCTGGGCCACTACATAGGCCGGCAGTTCCCGGGCGGGAAAGCGCCCACCGACCACCAGGCCCACCGACACGGCGGGGTTGAGATGGCAACCAGAGATATGACCAATGGCGAAGGCCATGGTCAGTACGGTGAGGCCGAATGCCAGCGATACCCCCAGCAAGCCGATTCCGACATCCGGAAACGCTGCCGCCAGTACCGCACTGCCACAACCGCCCAACACCAGCCAGAAAGTACCTAACAACTCAGTAACTGAACGTTTGAACAGAGACATGAGAGTGTCCTTTGAGGTCGACTTATCGACTCGATACAGCCGTTATGCTTCCTGCGTCTTACTTCAGGCTCTCTCCAGAACCTTGGCTCAGTACAGCAGGCCTGTGGCGTAATGCCAGTGCCCCGAAAAAAAACGCCGGGCCCCTGGTTTACAAGGGCCCGGCGTCACTTCGGCGGCGTGCGGCAGGCGTTCAGTCGATGCCGACGAAGCCGCCGGTCTGGTGTTGCCACAAGCGCGCATAGAGGCCGCCGTGGGCCAGCAGTTGGGCGTGGGTGCCGGTTTCGGCGATGCGGCCCTTGTCCAGCACCACCAGGCGATCCATGCGCGCAATGGTGGAGAGGCGGTGGGCGATGGCGATCACGGTTTTGCCTTGCATCAGGGTTTCCAGGCTTTCCTGGATGGCCGCTTCGACCTCCGAGTCCAGGGCCGAGGTGGCCTCATCCATTATCAGGATCGGCGCGTCCTTGAGCAGCACCCGGGCAATGGCAATGCGCTGGCGCTGGCCGCCGGAAAGCTTGACCCCGCGCTCGCCCACGTGGGCATCGAAACCGGTGCGGCCCAGGGCATCGGACAGGTGCGGGATGAATTCGTCGGCGCGGGCCTTGCGCACCGCTTCCCACAGTTGCTCGTCGCTGGCATCGGGCTTGCCGTAGAGCAGGTTGTCGCGGATCGAGCGGTGCAGCAGGGAGGTGTCCTGGGTAATCATGCCGATTTGCTCGCGCAGGCTTTCCTGGGTGACGTCGGCGATGTTTTGGCCATCGATCAGGATGCGCCCGCCCTGCAGGTTGTAGAGGCGCAGCAGGAGGTTGACCAGGGTCGATTTGCCGGCACCGGAGGGGCCGATCAAACCGATTTTTTCCCCGGGCTCGATGACCAGGTCCAGGCCACTGATGACGCCGCTGCGCTTGCCGTAGTGGAAGTCCACTTGCTCCAAGCGCACTTCGCCGCGCGCCACGTGCAGGCGCGGGGCCTGTTCGCGGTCGGTGACGGCCACCGGTTGGGCGATGGTCTGCAAGCCGTCCTGGACCATGCCGATGTTCTCGAAAATGCCGTTGACCACCCACATGATCCAGCCCGACATGTTGACGATGCGAATCACCAGGCCCGTGGCCAGGGCGATGGCACCCACCGAGATCAGCGAGTGGCTCCACAGCCATAGGGCCAGGCCCGTGGTGGTGACGATCAGCAAGCCGTTCATGGCGGTAATGGCCACGTCCATGCTAGTGACCACGCGCCCGGACAACTGGGCTTTTTCGGTTTGGTGGGCGATGGCTTCGCGGGCGTACTGCTGTTCGGACTGGGTGTGGGCGAACAGCTTGAGGGTGGTGATGTTGGTGTAGCCGTCAACGATGCGCCCCATCAGTTTGGAGCGTGCGTCGGAGGACTCCACCGAGCGCTGCTTGACCCGTGGCACGAAGTAGTAGAGCGCGCCGATGTAGGCGGCGATCCAGGTCAGCAGCGGGATCATCAGGCGCCAGTCGGCTTCGGCGAACAACACCAGGGAGCTGATGGCATAGATCAGCACATGCCACAGGGCGTCGACCGCTTGCACTGCTGAATCGCGTAGGGAGGCGCCGGTTTGCATGATGCGCTGGGCGATGCGCCCGGCGAAGTCGTTCTGGAAGAAGTTCAGGCTCTGCTTGAGCACGTAGCTGTGGTTTTGCCAGCGGATCATGCTGGTCATGCCCGGGTTGAGGGTCTGGTGTACCAACAGGTCATGCAGGCCGAAAAAGATCGGGCGCAGCACCAGGGCCACCACGGCCATCCAGATCAGTTCGTTGGCGTGGACGCTGAAAAAATCGGGAGAGGGCGTGCCCTGGGCCAGGTCGATGATGCGGCTCAGGTAGCTGAACAGGGCGACTTCAATCAGCGAAGCCACCAGGCCAATCAGCAACAGGGCGGCAAACAGCGGCCAGACCTGGCGCAGGTAATAGAGGTAGAAGGGCAGGACTTTGTCGGGGGGCGTCGCGTCGGGGGCGTCGCGGAAGATGTCGATCAGTTGCTCGAAACGACGATAGAACATGGGCTCGGTGCCCGCGTGCGGGCTCTCCTTGTCGAGGGTGGAGCGGCGCGAGGCAGGCCCCGCGCCGCTGGCGCGCGTCAGTCGATGCGCTTGGCCGACTTGATGAACACCGGGTCGGCGGGCACGTCGCGCATGCCATTTTTGACGGTGGTACGGGAGTTGACGATCTGGTCGACCACGTCCATGCCCTTGGTCACCTTGGCGAACACGGCGTAACCGGCATCGCGGCCCGGGTCGAGGAAGGCGTTGTCGGCAACGTTGATGAAGAACTGGCTGGTGGCCGAGTTCGGGTTGGAGGTGCGGGCCATGGACAGGGTGCCGCGCACGTTATGCAGGCCGTTGCTGGCTTCGTTGCGGATCGGGTCCTTGGTGTCTTTTTGCACCATTTGCTCGGTGAAGCCGCCGCCCTGGGCCATGAAGCCCGGGATCACGCGGTGGAAAATGGTGTTGTTGTAGAAGCCGCTGTCCACGTACTGGAGAAAGTTTTTGCTGCTGATGGGCGCCTTGACCGGGTCCAGCTCGATTTCCACTGCGCCGAAACTGGTATCCAACACGACTTTGGGGGCTTTTTCCGGCGTGGCAGCCATCAGGTGGGCGGCGAAGAAGACAGAGCCAGCGACGAGGGCGAGTTTTTTTAGCATGGGTCAGTGATCCTGAGGGGTGGTGTCGACTGTGGTTAGAAACTCAAGCAGGGTTTGGTTGAAGCGGTGTGGCTGGTCTAGCGGGGTGGCATGCCGCGAATCGGCGATGACCACCAGGTGCGCATCGCTCAGGAGCCGGACATAGGCTTCCTTGAGTGCCACCGGCGTGTAGTCACGCTCGGCGCTGATGACCAGGGTTGGACAGGTGACCCGCGAAAGTCGTTCCTGCACGCCCCAGCCGACGATGGCATCGAAGCTGGCGAGATAAGCACGTTTGTCGTTTTTTGCCCAGCGCTCAGCCATTTTTTGCCGCAGCGCCGCTTGTTCTGGCTTGGGAAACAGCTTGCTACCCAAGGCCCGGCCAATGGTGTCCATACCCAGCAGGCGCGCCAGGCTCCAGCGCTTGAACCACTGCCAGTAGTCGTCGGCGCTGCGCAGCTTGACCTGGGGGGCGCTGTTGACGATGCACAGGCTCTTGAGCAAGTGCGGTTGGTCCACCGCCAATTGGAAGCCGATCATGCCGCCCATGGACAACCCCACCAGGTGCACCGGCCCCAGGTTCAGGTGCTCGATCAGCGCCACCAGGTCGGCGCTGAACCCGGCAATGCTGTAGCGCTCGCGGGGTTTGTCGGAACGGCCGTGGCCGCGCACATCGGGGATGATGAGGCGGTAGCGGGCGGCAAGGTCAGGGATCTGCATCTCCCAGTCCAGGGCGCTGGAACCCAGGCCATGGACCAACAGCAGCGGCGTGCCGTGGCCGTATTCCTCGTAGTGCAGGGTGCAACCTTCGTGCTCGAAATAGGCCATGGCAGAACTCCTTGTTCAGTGGGTCAGGCTTGCTCGGGGGCGGCGAACGGGGCCTCCAGCGGCGCGGTGTCGAAGGTGCGCAGCAGTTCGACGAGGATTTGCGTGGCTGGGCCCAGGGGTTTTTCCTTGTTGGAGTACAGGTAGAAAGTCGGGTGGCGGCTGCCGCCCTGGTCCAGCGGCAGCAACTTGAGCAGGCCTTCCTTTATTTCCCGCTCGATCAGGTGCCGCGGCAGCCAGGCAAAGCCCAGGCCACTGCCCACGAAGGTGGCGGCGGTGGCCAGGCTGCCGACGGTCCAGCGCTGTTCGGCGCCCAGCCAGCCGACGTCGCGTGGCTGCTGGCGGCCGGAGTCGCGGATCACCACTTGCAACTGGCTTTCCAGGTCCTGGAAGCTCAGCTCCCGCTGCAAACGGTGCAGGGGGTGGTCGGGGTGGGCAACGGCGACGAACTCCACGCTGCTCATCTCGGTGCCCAGGTAGCCGGAGATGTTGTAGCCGCTGATGGCCAAATCCGCCACGCCTTCGAGCAGGACTTCTTCGACCCCCGACAACACCTCCTCGCGCAGGCGCACGCGGCAGCCGCGGCTTTGCGGCATGAACGCGGTGAGGGCGCGCACGAGGCGGGCATTGGGGTAGGCGGCGTCCACCACCAGGCGCACTTCGGCTTCCCAGCCCTGCTCCATGTGGTGGGCCAGGTCTTCGAGTTGGCTGGCCTGCTTGACCAATTGCCGCGAGCGGCGCAACAGCACGCCGCCGGCCTCGGTGAGCACGGCTTTGCGCCCGTCGATGCGCAGCAAGGGCACGCCGAGCTGGTCTTGCATGCGCGCGACCGTGTAGCTCACGGAGGACTGCGAACGGTGCAGCGCTTCGGCGGCCTGGGCGAAGCCGCCGTGATCGACCACCGCTTGCAGGGTCCGCCATTGATCGAGGGTAACGCGGGGCGCTTTCAAGTTGAGCTCCTCTTGTCCTAAGCTGGCAGCCCTTTGTTGGAGGCTGCCGAATGAGAAAAATTTGTTTTGCGTTACTGGCGCTGTTGCCGCTTAGTGCGTTCGCCTACCCGATCGCGGTGGAAAAACACCTCACCGGCGTGAGCGTCGACTACACCGCGTTCGACACCGATGCCGACATCGGCTCCATCCAGATCAACAACTACGGTAAGAGCGACGCGCTGTGCACGGTGGTGTTCCGCAATGGCCCCGAGGCGCCGCGCACCCGCAAAGTCGAGGTGCCGGCCGGCAAGTTCAGGAACGCCACGGCCAAGTTCAACCGCAGCATCATCCGCCTGCGTATCGAGCTGACCTGCGTGGCCAAGTAACGGGACGGGAGGCGGTCCTACGGGGAACGCTTCGCTTATAAACGAATTTATAGATCGGTTATAGCAGTTATTTGCGCTTTTTCATCGATAAGGCTCCGTTTAACCTCCACTCCATCGCCTTACAGCATCTACCGATGGAGCCTACAAGCCATGTCACGCGTTCTTATCATCGAAAGCAGCGCCCGCCAGCAGGACTCGGTGTCCCGCCAACTGACCCAGACCTTCATTACCCAGTGGCAGGCCGCGCACCCGGCGGATCAGATCAGCGTGCGTGACCTGGCCCTCAACCCGGTGCCGCACCTGGACGCTCACCTGCTGGGCGGCTGGATGAAACCCGCCGAACAACGTACGCAAGCCGAACAGGCCTCCCTGGAGCGTTCCGAAGCCTTGACCGAGGAACTGCTGGCCGCCGATGTGCTGGTCATGGCCGCGCCCATGTACAACTTCACCATCCCCAGCACCCTCAAGGCCTGGCTCGACCACGTGCTGCGCGCCGGAGTGACGTTCAAATACACCGCCACCGGCCCCCAAGGCCTGCTCACCGGCAAGCGCGCCTTTGTGTTGACGGCCCGTGGCGGCATCTACGCCGGCAGCAGCGCCGACCACCAGGAACCCTACCTGCGCCAGGTCATGGCGTTTATCGGCATCCACGACGTGGCGTTCATTCATGCCGAAGGCCTGAACCTGGGCGCCGACTTCCACGACAAAGGCTTGAGCCAGGCCAACGCCCGTTTGGCCCAACTCGCCTAAGGCGTTAATCGCCCGGTAATCGTAGGCAGGCTTAGTAGGCCTCCTTGCGCATTCCCCTTCAGATCGGTTCGCGCATCGAACCTCCCTTTGCACTTGTTGCTCCTGAGTGCTCCCGCCCGATCGGCCCTGTGGCCTGATCGGGTTTTTTTTGCCTGCGGGTTCCTGCCGGGTTTCCCTGCGCGGCGCAAAACCGCTAAGGTCGCCGCCATTTGAAATGAGGTGCCTATGGGCTATCTACTGGTTGTCACGCTGATTCAGGCGTTTTCCTTCAGCTTGATCGGCGAATACCTGGCCGGGCATGTGGACAGCTACTTCGCCGTGCTGGTGCGGGTGGTATTGGCCGGGTTGGTGTTCATTCCCCTGACCCGTTGGCGCCAGGTGGAACCGCGTTTCATGCGCGCCATGCTGCTGATCGGCGCGTTGCAGTTCGGCGTCACCTACGTGTGCCTGTACCTGAGTTTTCGGGTGCTGACGGTGCCGGAGGTGCTGCTGTTCACCATCCTCACGCCGTTGCACGTGACCCTGATCGAAGATGCCCTGAACCGGCGTTTCAACCCTTGGGCGTTGATCGCGGCGCTGGTGGCGGTGCTGGGCGCGGCGGTAATTCGCCTGGACCGCATCAACCCGGACTTCTTCATGGGGTTCTTGCTCCTGCAACTGGCCAACTTCACCTATGCGGCGGGGCAGGTGCTGTACAAGCATTTGGTGGCGCGCCACCCCAGTGACCTGCCCCATTACCGGCGCTTCGGTTACTTCTACTTGGGGGCGCTGGCGGTGGTGTTACCGGCGTTCCTGGCCTTCGGCAAGGCGGATTTTTGGCCCGAAGCGCCGTTGCAGTGGAGCGTGCTGGTGTTTTTGGGGTTGGTGTCTACGGCGCTGGGGATGTACTGGTGGAACAAGGGCGCGTGCCTGGTCAGTGGCGGCACCCTGGCGGTGATGAACAACCTGCACGTGCCGCTGGGGCTGCTGGTCAACCTGTTGATCTGGAACCAGCACGAAGACCTGGGGCGCCTGGCCCTTGGCGCCCTGGTGATCCTGGGCGCGGTGTGGATCAGCCGCCGCGGCGCACTTCGCACCTCGTAGCAAGCGGGCGAGCTCGCTTGCTACGTTGTTTCGGGGGCGAGAGGCGGGAAGAGCCCGGCGCGCAGGTCGTTGCCGCTGGGCTGTTGGTACAGGCTCAGGCCGAATTCCGGTAGCACCGCCAGCAGGTAGTCGAAGATATCGCCCTGGATCCGCTCGTAATCGGCCCACGCGGTGGTGCGGGTGAAGCAGTAGATCTCCAGCGGCACCCCTTGGGCCGTGGTTTGCATCTGGCGGACCATGCAGGTCATGTTCGGCTGAATTTCCGGGTGGCTCTTGAGGTACGCCAGCGCGTAGGCGCGGAAAGTCCCCAGGTTGGTCATGCGGCGGCGGTTGGCCGACAGCTCGGCGACGTTGCCCTGGGCCTCGTTCCAACTCTTGAGTTCAGCCTGTTTGCGGCCGATGTAGTCGGTCAGCAGGTGCACCTGGGTCAGGCGTTGTTCTTCCTCGTCGCGCAGGAAACGCACGCCGATGGCGTCGATGTACAGGCTGCGCTTGATCCGCCGGCCACCGGCCTGTTGCATGCCGCGCCAGTTCTTGAACGACTCGGACATCAGGCGCCAGGTGGGAATGGACACGATGGTTTTATCGAAATTCTGCACCTTGACCGTGTGCAGGGTGATGTCCACCACGTCGCCGTCGGCGCCGACTTGGGGCATTTCGATCCAGTCGCCGACCCGCAGCATGTCGTTGCTGGTCAACTGCACGCTGGCGACGAACGACAGCAGGGTGTCCTTGTAGACCAACAGGATCACCGCCGACATCGCCCCCAGGCCGGATAGCAGCAACAGCGGCGAGCGGTTTATCAGGGTGGCGACGATGATGATCGCGCCAAACACGTACAGCACCATTTTCGCCAGTTGCACGTAGCCCTTGATCGACCGGGTGCGGGCGTGTTCGGTGCGCGCGTAGATGTCCAGCAAGGCATTGAGCAGGGCGCTGAGGCTCAGTACCAGGAACAGGATGGTGAATGCCAGGGCGACGTTGCCCAGGAATACGTGGCTGTTCTTGCTCAGATCCGGCACCAGGTTGAGGCCGAACTGCACGATCAGCGACGGCGTCATCTGGGCCAGGCGATGGAACACCTTGTTTTCGCGCAAGTCGTTGACCCAGTGCAGGGCCGGTTGCCGGCCCAGTAGCCGGGCGGCGTGCAGAATTAAGTAGCGTGCCACTCGTCCGAGCACCAGGGCGACCACCAGCAAGGCGCTCAGGGCCAGGCCGGAAAACAGCAGCGGGTGTTGATCGAGCATGCCCCAGAGGTCTTGGGCGTTGAGCCAGAGCTGTTTCATATCCATGGGTAAAGCGATTCTTCTGTAGGACGAGACCGGGCGATTAGAGCATTTAAGACAAGCGAGGTTACGATTCGGGACAAGTTCGCTAACAAAAATGCAGCTGATTGCGCTGCTTTGCGTAAAGAAACTCGGTTTGGCCGCGCGAAACCGTTACCCTATGCGGCTGTTTTTCTGCATTTCTTCGAGGTAGCACCCGTGTTTTCCCAATTCGCCCTGCACGAACGCCTGCTCAAAGCCGTGGCCGAGCTTAAATTTGTCGAGCCTACGCCAGTGCAAGCCGCGGCCATCCCGCTCGCGCTCGAAGGGCGTGACCTGCGGGTGACGGCGCAAACCGGCAGTGGCAAAACCGCCGCTTTCGTCCTGCCGATCCTCAACCGCTTGATCGGCCCGGCGAAAGTCCGCGTCAGCATCAAGACCCTGATCCTGCTGCCGACCCGCGAACTGGCCCAGCAGACCTTGAAGGAAGTGGAGCGTTTCGCCCAATTCACCTTCATCAAGTCCGGCCTGATTACCGGCGGCGAAGACTTCAAGGTGCAAGCCGCCATGCTGCGCAAGGTGCCGGACATCCTCATCGGTACGCCGGGGCGGATGATCGAGCAGCTCAACGCCGGCAACCTCGACCTCAAGGAAGTCGAAGTGCTGGTGCTGGACGAAGCCGACCGCATGCTCGACATGGGGTTTGCCGACGACGTGCAGCGTTTGGTCGAGGAATGCGCCAACCGCCAGCAGACCATGCTGTTCTCCGCCACCACCGGCGGCTCCACCCTGCGCGACATGGTCGCCAAGGTGCTGGTCAACCCTGAGCACTTGCAGCTCAACAGCGTCAGCCAACTGAACGCGACCACTCGTCAGCAGATCATCACGGCCGACCACAACCAGCACAAAGAACAGATCGTCAATTGGCTGCTGGCCAATGAGACTTATCAGAAGGCAATCATCTTCACCAACACCCGGGCCATGGCCGACCGTATCTACGGCCGCCTCGTGGCGCAGGAATACAAGGCCTTCGTCCTGCACGGCGAAAAAGACCAGAAAGACCGCAAGCTGGCCATCGACCGCCTCAAGCAGGGCGGCGTGAAAATCCTCGTCGCCACCGACGTCGCCGCCCGCGGGCTGGACGTCGAAGGCCTGGACATGGTGATTAACTTCGACATGCCCCGCAGCGGCGACGAGTACGTGCACCGTATCGGCCGCACCGGCCGCGCCGGTAACGATGGCCTGGCGATCTCGCTGATCTGCCATGGCGACTGGAACCTGATGTCGAGCATCGAGCGCTACCTCAAGCAAAGCTTCGAGCGCCGCACCATCAAGGAAGTCAAAGGCACCTACGGCGGGCCGAAAAAGGTCAAGGCCTCGGGCAAGGCCGTGGGCGTGAAGAAGAAAAAGGTCGACGCCAAGGGCGAGAAAAAGAAAACCGGCGCCAAGTCGCCGACCAAACGCAAGATCGCCAACCGCCCCAAGACCGACGCCCTGTCGCTGGTCAGCAAGGACGGCATGGCGCCGCTCAAGCGCCGCAAGCCCGAAGCACCTGCGGCCGAGTAAGGCGCGCAGGCCATAAAAAAACCGGCCCCTGGCCTAATGCCAGTCAGTTAAGCTGACTGGCATTTTTATTTCTGATCGGATACTCCGGGGGTATCAAGCCTGATGGCCAGGGCTAAACGCATCCCTCTCGTCTAATCTGCAGCAGCCAAAGGTCAAGCGAGAGGGCTCAACTGATCGGCATTAGCCCGCATTCTGCTGATGAGCAAGCAGCGCTAAAGCGTTGCCTGAAACGGTTTCTCGCAGACGACACGTTCGGCTTCGGGATCACTGATGACCAGGTGTCGCACTCAGGCTTCGGGGGCTCTTGATTTTGAGTGGGCTTCTTCATAGGCAGCGGCAGCTGCTCTGGCGAATGCTACATATTCGTCTTGTTGACGCTTATCCTCTTCATCGAAATCGGGGTACTCGCCTACATTCATGGGGGCTGTTCGTTGATAGGGATCATTGATCGGGATTTGGCACTCGGCTTCAACTTCATTCGGCCAGCGGGGTTCGCGACAAGTACTTAAGGCAAGCCAACGGAAAAAACCATACAGCATGCTGAACAAGAACAGTTTTACAGACTGATAGCCGTCAAACCAACTAATAACCAGCAACATACAATTGCGAAAGGTCGGCCGAGTCGAGATCGATAAGGCAAGGGGTGGATAAGGCAAGGCCGCTGGTGATTCTTCCATATACAAGCGAAGCGCTTCCCAGTGCTGCAGGATTCCTGCATGGCTTTCACAATACTGGCCGACGGCGAAGGTGTAACGCACGATACCGTCGTCATCCAGCACATGACCGCGCAGCTCATAAATATAATGCCCCACATCACGACCCCGCCCGACACACCAATGGACCTTATCCCAATCCAGGGTCATGACACCGTTCTTTTTATTGTGCCGAAAGAGGTAGACCTTGCGATTTATTCGGTTGAAGCGAATGGGGTAGTGAGTATAGCAGAACGAGTCCTTTAATACCGCAAACACAATCCCTATAGTCGCCAGCAAAGAAAGCAGTATGGTCGCATACCACCCTAAAAGAATACGTGCCAATTCAACATTTCCGTCAGGCTCTGGCTTATATATCGTAGTCCCAAAAATAAACGCAAAATATAAGCAAATAATAGTTAGAGGAGCACCTCCCATAACGGCCCAGCCACGCAAAAAAAACCAACGCTCGATATACTCAACAAACACACTATTAATCTTAATCAGCCCACTATCCATCGGAGGCAGATTGATCGGCACATTTATATCAAGCTTCCCTTCAAGCTCGCGCATGCTCATTGGCCTATTGATTTTGTAGCGGGTCAACCATCCATCGTACGCTCGCGTATCTTTACTCACAGGACGCCCCCCGCATTCAGACCCAGCAGCTCATTCCATGATTTGTTTTGTTCAACTAAAGATGTAAAGGGGACTGATTCGTTATTGCCATAAGGGGTTTTATCTAACCATTGCTCTATTTTGTTATCGTGCAGCAGGTGGACAAGCCAATCCCCCAGCAATGACAATGCAGCGACGGTCAAAAAAATGACAATGCCAACGCCCAAAGACATACAGCTAAACAATATTGCAAAAGACGCACCTGCGCCTAAAACACCAAGAGTTAAGCGCAAAGCAAATACCGGATAGTCTTTTTTACCCCATGCCTCCGATGCACTTATAAAATCAACAAGCGCCGTAAGAACACCGCCAACCACACTCAGCCCCTTCGCAATACCACCCAGCCCACCCAAAGACCTAACTATGTTCTCCACCGTCGATCCAAACGGCCTAGCCAACCGACTCCCCACCTCCGGATACCGCTTCAACACCCGGTCCGCCATATCCACCCCGGCCCCCGTCAAACTAAAGACCGCCGCCGTCAAGTTGATGCCCGATTTAACTGTCACGCCCTCTTTCTCCATCAACTCCATCGCCATGTAGCCGTTCCATCCATCCAATATTCCGCCCACGACGCTGACTCCCACCTCCATGTTCGC
>NZ_JCBCUW010000050.1:0-40486 GCF_059862525.1 Pseudomonas sp. MF08875 | reverse complement strand
CTGGCTGAAACCTTGGGCAAGGCCGAGTTGAAGGGTCGCACGTTCGGGGATACTGAGTTCGTGATAGGACATAGTGGCAGCACCGTACCGGAAAGGTCAGGTGTTGCACTCAGTTTTTGCGGCCGCCTTCAATAAAGTTTTTTCCTATCTAAACAACCACTTGAATAACAAAAAGTTTTTAATCGAGGAGAGACTCACAGGAGCAGACTTCATGCTGGGATTTGTGGTGAAAGGCGCGCTCAACCTGCTCAAATCCAAGAGCGAATTTCCACATATTGAAACCTACATTAAAAACCTTGAAAACCAGAAAAGTTACAAGCTAGCGCTGGATATAGACGCGAAGTGAGTTTAGCTTTTTAACAAATAGCTGTGGCAGACTCTCAAACTGCCATGGCTCTCACCATCATGAAGCTAAGACCACCAAAGCTGACATCCTTCAAGTGACGGAACACTGGAGTGATGATCAACCTGCTTAAAAGCTTGTCAGTAACCAGGCTTAAAAATTTACTCAGCTAACGATGAATACGGCTGTTACGTCAGAGCCAGACCGGGCGTCGCTTCGCAGCTACACAATAGCAAGCACAGGCTTACATGTTGGAGCTTATTGAAAAATGACCCAAGAAAGATTTATGTTTTTGTGTCCCAGTGGCAGTGGATAAGCTTGGCAGTAGTATCCCGATTGAAGTCGCATCGACACCCACTGCAGGTAGGCATGCGATTCAGAGCGACGTATATAACGAGCCTACAGAAGCGAGCGGTAAAGTAATTTTGAATAAGTTCTAACACCCTTTCCAATGATCAATAGCCAGTTCAGTTTTGTGAAAACACGCTTCCCTAGCCTGGCAAAGGACACGGCACATCTGGCGACGCGATTTGCAATGTCGAATCTGTGGATGGCATTCCGACATTTAGCGAGCGATACAGGAGAGGTGTGCCTGTAATATAGGGAATAGCCACCGCGAGGTTCTCACGGCGGCTAATAAAGATAGGAATGAGTGAGTGATCTGAGCGTTTTGGATCAAATCGGCACTTTCAAAATTGAAGGCAGCCGAATTTTACAAAAAAATATGACTACCTCAGACCACCCCTAGCCGGGCCTTCCAAACATCGCAGAGCCTTGTTTTATTCTCGAGCTCCCTACTAAAAAAGCAACAGATAACACTTTAAGCATCGAGCACTGCAAATACTTCTCCAGCAGACTGAATCGCCGCTAGTGCAGCAGGAACTCCGGCAGCTATACCTATTTGGATAATTGTGTCAATAATTTCCTGACGCGAAACACCGGCACGCAAGGCTGAGCCAATTCGCAGTTTCAGAATGGGAGCAGCAGTTGCTCCTAGCGCAACACATCCAGCTACCATAATGAGTTCTCTGGTACGCAGATCTAACGAACTCTGCCCATAGACATCGGCAAATTCCCACTCCATAACAAATCGGCCTATAGCAGGAGCAAGGTCCTTTAGCCCGTCCAAGAATTCACTAGAACGCAGCCCAGTGATCTCCTCAAACGCCGCCTGGCCAGCAAGGAAACGCTGATCGTTGACTGATACAGTTTCGGGGGCTGCACGCAGGAAAGAAACTTGGCCAACTCACCTACGATTTGGCTCGGGGAGAGAGTGCTGCTGTAATACTTAGCTTGGTATAGGTCCCAAGTATCCGAAGCAGGTGGATGTACCGTGTACCCGCATATATCTCGCCCCTTGTCATTTGCGCCTCCTAGCTTCAGAACCTGCGCGTATTGGCCCTCCTTCTCGAGCTGGCGTGCGCAGCGCTCTATAAACGACTCCCACTGCACGTCATCCATCAGTAGCAAGCGCTGCTGTGGAGTTGGTTCTACCGGACCTGGATGATAAGCACTACTCGAAGACACGGCCCCCCTCCTGGGTAAGCTCCATTGCGAATTACACCGCGATCACAAGATTGATTGAACCATATACAGAGGCTATCCGGGCGTCCATAGATGCTTGCTTAACACACAACTCGACTTGGCTCGTTCAGATCGGGATAAGGCAGTGTCGCTTCAGGAACGGGCGTCCTTGGTCATAGTAGCGACGCGTCTACGAGCAAGCATGCACTCACGATGGATGGGCGCAGCCACATCAAATCTACTCAATGTGACGAGCTTCGAGAAAACCTTACTTTGCCATTCGCTTCGAGCTTTGCCTGACTACCCAGTTCGGGCCTGCCTCCGAACACCAGAAAAATCGACCTCCCACAATGCTCATCACGCGACGACCTCCGCCCAAGCAATTCAAACGTGATGGGTTCGCGCTTGCGCCGCCTCCTGAGACCATCTGGCTGGCGCCACCCACCTTCACTGTTCCGACAGGTACGGGAACTCTGCCAGCTGCAGGACGAAAACACCCACCGTAAGCAGTTGGTGATCGAACTCACCCGGATTTGCCATATCCTTCTGGTGGTGATCAGAAAAAATCTAAAGACAGCTCGCCGTGTCGATGTCAGCCAGTGCTCGCCGAGAGAAAGTTCGCGAAAAGGAAAAGATTGCAGCCAATACAGTCAGAACTGATCAGCCTTGACAGGTTTCAACGCGACGAAGCCCCGAATGGCACTTTACGAGCTTTTTGCTAACGGTGACCCAACGGTGACCAAAATGATCAAAGCCCAGAAACAACAAAGCCCGGTCGTTTCCGAACCGGGCTAAGTCATTGAAAAATATGGTCGGGACGGAGTGATTCGAACACTCGACCCCTAGCACCCCATACGAGGGGTAGATTAATTCCATGTTTATCCGCCGGCCGTATCTGCCGAACGCATAAAAAACCCGGCACGAAGCCGGGTGATTACCCGCCCCTCAAAAACACAGCCCCCAAATGAGAGGGATGGAGAGCTGATAAGAGAACGCGGGAACGGGATATTGCCAAATGGTGTCTTCCTGCGCAATAGAATCCTCTAGCCGACCAACTCCGAAACATCAGGCGACGTGTGTAGTCCACGCATTCAGGAGTAGCGCTAGATGACCCCAAGGAAGCAGCCACATTCGTTATCACCGCACGAGACAGCACCTCAGCTTGAGCCTAGGGCACTGCAAACGATCCGCGCGGTTACATCGAAATTCTCCTTAGTAAGCACATCGATTGGCGCGCGACCTTTTAATCGCTCATGAGGTTTACAAAGGGCGCCATAAAGCCTCCACCCATCAACATCCGGAAACCGCGCTAAGGCAGCAAGTACCAACTTGTGCCGCAGTGGATCAAGCTGCCAATCAGGAATGCGCTGACCGCGATTCCCAAGGCTCAGAGACAGCAGGTGCCGAGCCTTGATATCGCGGTTGATCTGATCTCGGGATTTGCCTGCCAGCTTGGCGAAGACAAGCAGCGGCAGACTACTCGAAGCTTCATAAGTGGCGAGCATCTCGGCGCGCTGACGTTGTATGTCTGATACCTGGGGTTCGCGCAGCTGTCCAGTCTGCGTTGGAGCAGGTAGGACAGGTGGATGCTGAGCCGCATTAAGGACCGGTTCGTTGCTGATGGACATTGTGGAGACTGGGACGGTCGTCGCGGGGGAGCCGCTGTTGTACAGAACGGCGTTTGCGTTCGCGTTTTCCAACGAAGGTAACGAAGCTGCCCCCTCTAAACGAATAGTCAGCGGAGAACTTGCCGCTTTTAGCTGGCCCTGCCCCCATAGATCCAGACGGTTCGCCCAATCCTGCATCATGGTCCGGCGCTGCTCGACGTACTCCGCGTGGTTGTAAGCCGCACTCACCTTATCCGGATCAGCATGAGAAAGCTGAGCATCCACCCACACCTTCGGGTAGCCGATCTCGTTCAGCGCCGTCGAGATCGTCGCCCTCATCCCATGACCCGTGAGTTGATCGGCGTACCCCATCCGGCGTAACGCGCCGTTCAGCGTGTTTTCGCTGATGCGCTTGCTCAGGTCGCTTCGATGCGCAAACAAGTAGCGCTGTGCGGGGACAACCTGGTCCAGCAAGTGACGCACGATCTCCAGCGCCTGAACCGACAGCGGGACAATGTACGGCGGCACATTTTGAATCTGCTTACCTGGCTTCCGCATCGCTAGCTGGAGTTGTTTCACCACTTCCGCCGGTATGACCCACAAGCGCTTCTCCAGATCGAACTGGTCTGGTGTCGCCAACCGCAACTCGCCCGTGCGGACACCGGTCAGCAGCAACAACCGAAGGCCAAGCCGCGTTTGGCTGGCGCCACCGTAATTTCGAAGAGCAACCATCAATCCTGGGAGCTCGTCCATTCGGAGAAATGGATTGTGCGTAACAGGAGGTTTGGGAAGTGCGACCACATCAAGGTCTGAAGCCGGGTTGTGTTCCAGTCCCTCGATTTTCACCAGCGCATAGCGGAACAATTGGTTGAACCAGGTCCGGCATTTTTCGGCGGTCGTTAAGGCCTTGCGCTGTTCGATCCTGCTCAGTAAATCTAGCAGATCGTGACGATTGATATCGTAGATAGACCGCCCGCCCAGGCTGGGCAGGACGTCTTTATTGAAGATTCTCAATATCTGCGAGAGCGTGCTTTGACGCCCTTCCTTCAGGCTCAGCCTGCGGAACTCCACCCACTGATTGAACACAGCCTCGAAGGTGTGCTCCTTCGCAGCATGAACAGCAAGCCGCTGTTGTTTGCGATGCTCATAGGGATTGATGCCTTGGGCAACCAAGGTACGGGCTTCATCACGACGGGTACGGGCTTCTTTAAGCCCAATTTGGGGATAACTACCGAGGGACATGCGCTTCTGCTTGCCCGCCCAATAGTAGCGGAAGAGCCAGACTTTGCCGCCTCTGGCCGTCACATTGAGTGTGAGACCATCACTGTCGCCGAGGGTGTAGTCATTACCGGTGATTCGGGCGTGCCGAACTGTCATTTCTGAGAGTGCCATCGCGAGCTCCTGAACAGAGTCAGGGCCAGATGCTCGTCTCGTTGCGCAAACTGCTCCAGCAACAAACCGATTCAGTGCTCGTCAGAATTCTGGACTCAATTCTGGACTTAAACGCACCGGATAGTGCTGGATTTCAGTGGTTCCCGCTGGAACGAAAAAAAGGGCCTAAAGGCCCTGATTTCAATCACTTACAGAATTCAGTGGAACTCTGCAGCGCAATATTTGGAGCGGGAAACGAGACTCGAACTCGCGACCCCGACCTTGGCAAGGTCGTGCTCTACCAACTGAGCTATTCCCGCGTCTTGGTAAGTGAGCGCCATTCTATAGGAATCGATTCCTTCGTCAACCCTTTGATTCAAAAAAGCTTTATTTTTTTTCAACGTCGGTCTTGAGGTGTGGCCAGGCCGCTCGTAGGTATTGCAGCATGGACCACAGCGTCAAGCCTGCGGCGATCAGCAATAAGGCATAGCCCAAGAGAACCCAGAACGTGAAGGACGATGGGTTGGCCAGCAGGATCACCAGCGCCAGCATTTGTGCCGCAGTTTTCCATTTGCCCATGTTGGAAACCGCGACTTGGGCCCGAGCACCGAGTTCGGCCATCCATTCGCGCAAGGCGGAAACAACGATTTCGCGACCGATAATTACCGCCGCCGGCAAGGTCAGCCAGAGGTTGGCGTGCTCCTGGACCAGCAGCACCAGGGCCACGGCGACCATTAGTTTGTCAGCCACCGGGTCGAGGAACGCACCGAACGGTGTGCTTTGTTCCAGACGCCGCGCCAGATAGCCGTCCAGCCAATCCGTTGCAGCGGCAAAGGCGAAGACCGAACTGGCCGCCATGTAGCTCCAGTGGTAGGGCAAATAGAACAGCAGAATGAAGATCGGAATGAGCAGAACGCGTAAGACGGTGATCAGATTAGGGATATTCATCGACACAACTGGCTACAAGGTAAGGGAGGGATTCTACTCGCTGTGCAGGCTTGCATAAATCAGCTCAGCAAGCTTTTTACTGATCCCCGGTGCTTTGGCGATCTCTTCGATGCTTGCACGAGACAGCTCCTGCAATCCACCAAAATGTTTCAGCAATTCACGGCGGCGCTTTGGACCTACGCCCACAACCCCTTCCAGGGTTGAGGTTCGCCGGGTTTTGCCGCGGCGTGCGCGGTGCCCAGTAATTGCAAAGCGGTGGGCCTCGTCACGGATCTGCTGGATTAAATGCAGCGCCGGAGAATCGCCGCGCAAGGTGAATTCATGGGCCGCGTCATTGAGATAAAGCGTCTCGAAACCGGCCTTGCGTGTGGCGCCCTTTGCCACGCCGAGCAGGATTAGGTCGGGCACGGCCAGCTCGTTCAGCACGTCCCGGGCCATGGACAATTGCCCTTTGCCACCATCCACCAAAAGAATGTCCGGCAGCTTGCCCTCCCCGTCCTTGAGCTTGCTGAAGCGCCGGGTCAGGGCCTGGTGCATCGCGGCATAATCATCGCCAGGGGTCACGCCTTCGATGTTGTAACGCCGGTAATCGGACTTCAGTGGCCCTTCCGGCCCGAATACCACGCACGAAGCCACGGTCGCCTCACCGCTGGAGTGACTGATGTCGTAGCACTCCAGGCGTTGTGGCGGCTCGTCGAGATTGAGGACTTCGGCTAGGGCTTCGAAGCGCGCAGCAACGTGCTGGCGGTTCGCCAACCGGGCACCCAGCGCCTGCTCGGCGTTGGTCACCGCCAGTTGCTGCCAGCGCGCACGGGTGCCGCGCACCCGGTGGCTGATGGTCAGTTCACGTCCACGCAATTTGGAAATGGCAGCGATCAGGGTCGGGAAGTCTTCATGCACGACGTTGACGATCAACTCGCTCGGCAAGTCCCGCTCGGGGCTGCTGATGAAGTACTGGCCAAGGAACGCTGCCATGACTTCGGACACCGCTTCATCGATCCCCACCTGCGGAAAGAAGTTCTTGCTGCCCAGCACCCGGCCGCCACGCACACTGATGAGGTGCACACAGGCTCCGCCCGGATTGACGAACGCTGCGACCACATCGACGTCGCCAGTACCGCCTTCCATGCTCTGCTGGTCTTGCACACGACGTAACAGGGATATCTGATCCCGATACTCCGCCGCGCGCTCGAAATCCAGGGTGCTGGCAGCCTGCTCCATACCTGCGGATAGTTCATCGGTCAGGGCATTGCTGCGTCCTTCAAGGAACATGACCGAGTGGCGCACGTCTTCGGCGTAGACCTGGGGTTCCACCAAGCCAACGCAAGGCGCTTTGCAGCGCTTGATCTGGTATTGCAGGCACGGACGGGTACGGTTCTTGAAGTAGCTGTCTTCACACTGGCGCACGAAGAAGGTCTTTTGCAGGAGGCTCAGGCTTTCGCGAATCGCCCCGGCGCTGGGGTACGGCCCAAAATACTTGCCCTTCTGCTTCTTGGCGCCACGGTGGATGCTCAAGCGCGGGAACTCCCCGTCCGACAGGAAGACGTAGGGATAGGACTTATCGTCGCGCAGCAGGATGTTATAGGGCGGCCGCCACTCCTTGATAAGCGTCTGCTCTAGCAGTAACGCCTCGGTTTCGTTGGCGGTGATGGTGGTCTCGACTTGCGCGATGCGCGCCACCAGGGCGGCGGTCTTGGGGGCCAGGCCGGTCTTGCGAAAATAACTGGCCAGGCGCTTCTTCAGGTTCTTCGCCTTGCCGACGTACAACAGGCGCGCATCGCTGTCGAACATGCGGTACACGCCGGGATGGCCGCTGCAGGTAGAAAGAAAAGCACCGGGATCAAATACGTCAGTCATTGTCAGAGGCTGGCATCGATCATCCCGTGGCGAACGGCCAGCAATGTCAGTTCAACATCGCTGCTGATCGAGAGTTTCTCGAATATGCGGTAGCGGTAGGTGTTCACTGTCTTGGGAGACAGGCACAACTTGTCGGAAATAATCTGCACTTTCTGGCAGCCCACAATCATCAAGGCGATCTGGATCTCGCGCTCGGACAACGAGTCGAACGGAGAATCACTGGTGGGCTGGAACGATTTGATCGCCAATTGCTGGGCGATCTGGGGGCTGATGTAGCGTTGCCCGGCAAACACCAGGCGAATTGCCTGAACCATTTCCGCCAGGGCTGCACCCTTGGTCAGATAGCCCGCCGCGCCGGCCTGGAGCAATCGCGTAGGAAACGGGTCTTCTTCGCACACCGTTACCGCCAGCACCTTGATATCCGGATGGCTGCGCAACATTTTGCGCGTGGCTTCAAGGCCACCGATGCCCGGCATCTTGACGTCCATCAGCACCACATCAGGCTTGAGTTCCCGCGCCTTGAGCAGGGACTCTTCTCCCGACTCAGCCTGGCCGACGACTTGCAGCCCATCGATGTCAGCCAGCATTCGTGTAATGCCTGTACGAACGAGATCATGGTCATCGACCACTAGCACCCTAATCAAGCAGACACCTCGCGATATGGTCTTATTAGTTGCCGGACACCTTAGCAAAAACCAGCCGACAGACCTAGTTGCACAGATTATATAAAGAGTATCAATACGCTATGAGTGCAGATAAAACCACAGCGCCCCGGAAAAGGGCTCGCACTGCTGCCAATGGTCGCAGGCTCAACCCATATACCGCACGACCACGGCCCTGAAGTTGCCCTGTAGCGAATGGCCGGCCACCACGATCCGCCCGTCCTCTTGCAGGGCGACAGCCGTTGCAGTGTCCAGCCCTGGGCCCAGGCGCGTCCTGACCCAGCCCCGGCCTTGGCCGAAACCTGGGTCAAGTGTGCCGCCGGGCGCCCAACGCGCCACGATAATGTCTGCCTCAAAACCGCCCTGAGTCGACCCTACAGCGATCAGTTGTTCACCTTGCAGCGTGGCTGCCGTCCACTGGCACCCCTGGTGGCCGATGGCGATCAGCGAAGCCTGGCCATCATTGAACCCCAGGTCCGGGCCACCATCCCCCTGCACGCCCCGCGCCATGGCTAGCAGTGGATCGTTGGTATGGCCCACGGAACGCAAGCGTCCATCCGCCAGGGCCAGCACTTGGCGGAACCGATTGCTTTGGCTCGCCAGGTGGAAGATCGCCATACCGCCATCGCCAAACTGCGCGTCCGGGCTGCCATCGGGGTTGTAGCGGGCCAGCAGGCCTTGAGGCGGCAAGTCGCTGGCCCCGGCCACTAGCACGCGGCCATCGGCCTGCAGGTGGACACCCCCCAGCCAAGTGTTGGCCAGCGCGCGCCTGACGATCACAAAGCCGCGCCCGTTGAACGCCGTGTCCAACTCACCATCGGCGCCCACGCGGATCAGCACGCCGACATGGTTGGCCAACGCATAGTGATGATTGGCCAGCAGCAAGATCGCACCGTCCTCTTGGACGCACGCCCCGCTGACCTCTGTGCCGGGCGTCCCCATAGGCACCCAGTGGTCACGCGTACTCACCGACAGTTGCCCCGGCAAATGCACCACCCGCTTGCCGCCATCGCCGAAGCGGCGATCGAGATGGCCCAGGGCATCGAACATCGCCAGCGCCGGCAGGCTGTGCTGCGCGCTGATGTCCTGTAAGCCATGGATCAGAATGCGCCCATCCGCCAGCAGTACCACACCGGCGGCCATGGCATCGCCGCAGCCCTCGAACTGGCCGATGACCGCGCCCTGCTCGCCAAAACCCAGGTCCGCCGAACCGTCGGCCTTGAGCCTGGCCAGGCCGAAGCGATAACCCTGGTGGGTGCCGACCTTGGCCGCCACCAACAACTTGCCGTCCGGGCAAACCGCTACGCCGGTGGCCAGGCTCGAGGTGCTGCCAGGGAAGTACACCTGCGCCAGCCCTGCCTTGCCGAACCCGGCATCCAACCGGCCAGCACCTGAAGGCCTCGCCTGTGCCGTGTGCCAATGCACCCTTTGAGTCATTTGAACTGCACCCCCTGAAGCCAACCGGTCGTGGTGGGCAAGTGGCCCCCATTCAACAGAGAGGCCCCGGGGCCGGCTACTGTCAGAAGCTGCAGGTTTACCTTCCATAAAAGCCAAATAAGTGACTTTTTGTGCCACTGCCCGCCCACCTGCGCGCCAAAGCACATCATCAGCGCACTTGATATTCCAATTTTGTTACGGCAAGTTGCGCACCTTTCCCACTCAAGGAGCGGCCGATGTCCGGTTCAATGGCCCAGGCGTTCGCGCACAACTTCCTCGGGCATTCGCCACGCTGGTACAAAGCCAGCATCGTCGCGTTCCTGATCCTCAACCCGCTGCTGCTCTGGACGGTCGGCCCGGTAGCCGCCGGCTGGCTGCTGGTGGCCGAGTTCATTTTCACCCTGGCCATGGCGCTCAAATGCTACCCGCTGATCCCCGGCGGGCTGCTGATGGTCCAGGCCCTGCTGCTGGGCATGACCACGCCCCAGGCGCTGTATGAGGAATTGCTGCACAACTTCCCGGTGATCCTGCTGCTGATGTTCATGGTGGCCGGCATCTACTTCATGAAGGACTTGCTGCTGTTCCTGTTCTCCCGTCTATTGCTGGGGGTGCGCTCCAAGGCGTTGCTGGCGTTGCTGTTCTGCTTTCTGTCGGCGTTCCTCTCGGCGTTTCTCGATGCCTTGACCGTCACCGCAGTGATTATCAGCGCCGCGGTGGGCTTCTACTCGGTCTATCACCGCGTGGCTTCGGGCAGCGACCCACGCCAGGACAGCCCTTTCAGCGAGGACCATGGCGTGGCGAGCCTGCACCACGAAGACCTGGAACAGTTTCGCGCGTTCCTGCGCAGCCTATTGATGCACGGCGCGGTCGGTACCGCCCTGGGCGGCGTATGCACCCTGGTGGGCGAGCCGCAGAACCTGTTGATCGGCCATGAGATGGGCTGGCATTTTGCCGAGTTCTTTCTAAAAGTCGCCCCAGTGTCCCTGCCGGTGCTGGCGGCGGGCCTGGTGACTTGCGTGCTGCTGGAGAAACTGCGCTGGTTCGGCTACGGCACCCTGCTGCCGGACAACGTGCGCGCCGTCCTGGCCAGCTACGCCGCCCAGGACAACGCCCAACGCACCCAGCGCCAACGCGCCGCCCTGCTGGTACAGGGCGCCGCTGCATTGATCCTGATCGTGGGGTTGGCACTGCATATTGCCGAAGTCGGCCTGATCGGCCTGATGGTGATCGTGCTTATCACCGCCTTTACCGGCATCACCGATGAGCACCGCATCGGCAACGCCTTTAAAGACGCCATGCCGTTCACCGCGCTGCTGGTGGTGTTTTTCGCGGTGGTGGCGGTGATCCACGACCAGCAACTGTTCACCCCGCTGATCCAATGGGTGCTGGCCCTGCCGCCGGCGCAGCAACCGGGCATGCTGTTTATCGCCAATGGCCTGCTCTCGGCCATCAGCGACAACGTGTTCGTCGCCACCATCTACATCACTGAAGTGAAAGAAGCCTTCGCCCTGGGCCACATGAGCCGCGAACACTTCGAGACGCTCGCGGTTGCCATCAACACCGGCACCAACCTGCCCAGCGTGGCCACGCCCAACGGCCAGGCCGCGTTCCTGTTCCTGCTGACCTCGGCCATCGCCCCGCTGGTGCGCCTGTCCTACGGGCGCATGGTGTGGATGGCCCTGCCCTACACCGCGGTGATGGGGGTGTTGGGCTGGTACGCGGTGAGTTTCTGGCTGTAAGGACGCTGCGGGAGAACCCGCAGCGGTTGGTTCACCCCAGGCGATGCCAGACGCGCCCGTCGCGGGCCAGTAGTTCATCCCCCGCCGCCGGGCCGTCGGTGCCGGCGGCATAAGCCTGCACGCTGGCGTCTTGCTTCCAGGCATCGAGAAACGGCTGCACGGCACGCCAGCCGTTCTCGATGTTGTCTGCGCGCTGGAACAGCGTCTGGTCGCCGGTAAGGCAGTCGTAGATCAGGGTTTCGTAACCCGTGGACGGCTGCATCGTGAAGAAATCCTTGTAGGCAAACCCCAACTCGATATTGGCCATTTCCAGCTCCGGCCCCGGGCGCTTGGCCAGCAGGTCGAACCACATGCCCTCGTTGGGCTGGATCTGGATGCGCAAGTAGGTCGGCTGCAACTCATCGACCTCGGTGTCGCGAAACTGCGCGTAGGGCGCAGGTTTGAAGCAGATCACGATCTCCGTGTCGCGCACGCTCATGCGCTTGCCGGTGCGCAGGTAAAACGGCACGCCCACCCAGCGCCAGTTGTCGATCATCACCTTGAGGGCGACAAAGGTTTCGGTCGTGCTGTCGGGAGCGACGTTGGGCTCCTCGCGATAGCCGGCCAAGGGCTGCCCGTCACGCTTACCCGCAGCGTACTGGCCGCGTACCGAGTTGGCCCGCGCCTGCTCAACCGACCAGGGGCGGATCGCCCCCACCACCTTGGCCTTCTCGCCACGCACCGCGTCCGCGCCGAAGGCAGCGGGCGGCTCCATGGCCACCATTGCCAGGAGCTGGAACAGGTGATTGGGCACCATGTCCCGCAACGCGCCGGTGTGCTCGTAGAAACTGCCCCGGGTCTCGACGCCCACGGTTTCCGCCGCGGTGATTTGCACGTGGTCGATGTAGTGGTTGTTCCAGAACGCCTCGAACAGGCTGTTGGAAAACCGGCTGACCAGGATGTTCTGCACGGTTTCCTTACCCAGGTAATGGTCGATACGGTAGATCTGCTTCTCCGTCATCACCTTGAGCAGGCAGGCATTCAGTGCTTCGGCGGTCTGCAGATCGGAGCCGAACGGCTTCTCGATCACCACCCGGCGAAACCCCTCGTCGCTTTCCTCCAGCAACCCGGCCGCACCGAGGCGGGTGACCACCTCAGTAAAGAACCGTGGCGCGGTGGCCAGGTAGAACACGGCGTTAGCGGTGCCGCTGGCGGCGATTTTCGCCGCCAAATCCCGATAGGTTTGCTCGTCGAGGAAATCCCCCTGCACGTAGCTGATGCCCTTGGCCAGCGCCGCCCACAACTGCGGGTCGAGGGAGTCCTGGCCGTTGCCGACCTTGCTTGCGGCCTCGTTGCGAATGAAGTTTTCCAGCTTCAGGGCAAAGTCGGCGTCGCTGATGGGGTTGTGGTCCACGCCGACAATGCGCAGCCCCTCACCCAGCAGGCCGTCACGGCTCAGGTTGTACAGCGCCGGCATCAGCAGGCGCTTGACCAGGTCGCCATGGGCGCCGAACAGGAACAACGTGGTCGGCGGCGCCGGCTCGGGGGTGCGGCCCTTTCCCGGGGCGGTCATTTTTTCGGGGTCTCGACGTGGCCGCCAAAGCCAAAACGCATGGCCGAGAGCAGTTTGTCACCGTAGGTGCTTTGCTGGCGGGAACGGAAGCGGGCAAACAGCGAGTTGGACAGCACCGGCACCGGCACCGATTGCTCCATGGCCGCCTCGATGGTCCAGCGCCCTTCACCGCTGTCGGCCACCGCGCCAGAGTAACCGTCGAGTTTCGGGTCGCTGGCCAGGGCGTCGGCAGTCAGGTCCAGGAGCCAGGACGACACCACGCTGCCGCGGCGCCAGACTTCGGCGATATCAGCGACATTCAGGTCAAAACGCTGTTCTTCTGGCAGGTTTTCGCTGGATTTGGTCTTGAGAATGTCAAAGCCCTCGGCGAAGGCCTGCATCATGCCGTACTCGATGCCGTTGTGGATCATCTTGACGAAGTGCCCCGACCCGGCCGGGCCGGCGTGGATGTAGCCGCGCTCGGCACGGTCATCCGTGGCGACGCGGTCGCGGGTGCGCGGGATGTCGCCCAGGCCTGGGGCCAGGGTGGCGAACAGCGGGTCGAGGCGCTGCACCACGCCGGCATCGCCGCCGATCATCATGCAGTAGCCGCGCTCCAGGCCCCAGACGCCGCCGGAGGTGCCGACGTCGATGTATTCCAGGCCTTTGGCCGCCAGGGCCTTGGCGCGGCGGATGTCGTCCTTATAGAAGGTGTTGCCGCCATCGATAATCACATCGCCCGCATCGAGCAGTTGGCTCAGGGCCTCGATGGTGTCTTCGGTGGGCGCGCCGGCCGGCAGCATGACCCACACCGCACGCGGCTGTTGCAGGCCGGCCACCAGGGCCGCGAGGTCCGCCACGCCGGTGGCGCCCTCGGCAGTCAAGGCGTCGACAAAATCGGTGTTGCGATCGTAGACCACAGTCGTGTGGCCATTGAGCATCAGGCGTCGTGCAATGTTGCCGCCCATGCGGCCCAGTCCAACAATCCCCAGTTGCATGTGCTGATGCTCCTTACCACTAAAAAGGTGTGTCAAAGGTTATAGCGCAAGGACGCTGACGAGGGTTAATCCGGCACATCCACAGATGCACCAGCCCTTCAAGCAGATAACTACGCGGTATCACGTCAGAAATATCGACGAAGACACAGGGACAGTGAAAAATAAAAAAGTTCCATTTATTCCAGAAAAAAACCAAAATCAGCGCCGATTGCACCCTTGCACCTGCCCGGGGCGCCAGTACACATCTTTTGCACATTGAGGTCCGCCATGGGCGCGCTCGTTAGGCCAGCACCTGCACAAACCCTGTACGTCAGCGTTCGCCGCGATGAGCTGCGCCAACTCAAGGCCGAACGCGAGCAGTTGCGCCAACAGGTCGCCGAACTGCAAGAGCGCCTGCAACAGGCCCGCAACGTGGCCAGCCCAGCAACCGCCTAGCAGGGCTTCAACTCACAAAGTTTTCACAAGCCCTTGGTGATACTCCGGCCTCTTCTGGCCGCTCGTCTGGCGAGCGGCGCCCGGTGGCTGGCGCCTTGAGCGACTTCAGCAGCCGATCTGATTAATCGCCTGGAGCGCTTGATGGCAACTTTTGAACGCAGCGAAAAGTCTGCGAAAAGCTTCGATTGGGCAGGATTGGGCTGGTTATTCCTGTTCTTCTGGTATTTTTCCGGCATTACCCAGGCACTGATTCTCTTCACCGGCACGTCCGGTTTTTCCGGTTTCCGCCAAGCTTTTTTTATGAGCGCCATCTGGCTCGCGCCGATGCTGCTGTTCCCGGCGCGCACGCGCTTGCTGGCGGGGCTGATAGGCGTGGTCCTGTGGGCTTGCTCGATGGCCAGCCTGGGCTACTTCTTCGTCTATCAGCAGGAATTCTCGCAAAGCGTCATCTTCATCATGTTCGAGTCGAACATCTCTGAAGCGGGCGAGTACCTGACGCAATATTTCGCCTGGTGGATCGTGCTCGGCTTCATCGCCCACACCGCCGTGGCGCTCTTCCTGTGGACACGCCTGCGCCCGGTGTACCTGCCCAGGAAGCAGGCAATGGTGGCTGCCATGGCCATCCTCGTCGCGGTGGTCGGCTACCCACTGGTGCGCCAGATCATCAAGACCGACGACCTGACCACCGCCATCGAGAAGTTCGAGACTCGCATCGAACCCGCCGTGCCGTGGCAGATGATCGTGGCGTATCGGCGCTACACCCATCAGCTGGAAAACATGCAGGGCATGCTCGAGAACGTGAGCAAGATCGCCCCCCTGAAAAACCTCAAGGACGCCCAGGCCAACCAACCGGCCACCCTGGTGCTGGTGATCGGCGAATCCACCAACCGCCAGCGCATGAGCCTGTACGGCTACCCGCGCCAGACCACACCGGAACTGGACAAGCTGCGCGATGAACTGGCGGTGTTCGACAACGTCATTACCCCGCGCCCCTACACCATCGAGGCGTTGCAGCAGGTGCTGACCTTCGCCGACGAAGACCACCCCGACGACTACCTCAAGACCCCGTCGCTGGTCAGCGTGATGAAGCAGGCCGGCTACAAGACCTTCTGGATCACCAACCAGCAGACCATGACCAAGCGCAACACCATGCTCACCACGTTCTCCGAACAAGCCGACGAGCGCGTGTACCTCAACAACAACCGCAACCAGAACGCCCGCCAGTACGACGGCGACGTGCTGGCACCCTTCTCCAAGGCCCTGGCCGACGGCGCCGAGCGCAAGTTTATCGTCGTGCACCTGCTGGGCACGCACATGAGCTACCAGTACCGCTACCCGCCTAGCTTCGACAAGTTCACCGACCGCCAGGGTGTGCCCGAGGGCGTGCGCGACGACCAGTTGCCGACCTACAACAGCTACGACAACGCGGTGCTGTACAACGATTTCGTGGTGTCGAGCCTCATCAAGGACTACGCCAAGAACGACCCCAATGGCTTTTTGATGTACCTCTCCGACCACGGTGAAGACGTGTTCGACTCCGCCGGCCACAGCACCCTGGGCCGTAACGAAGGCAAGCCGACGGCACCGATGTACACCATTCCGTTCATGGCTTGGGCCTCGCCCAAGTGGCGCGCCAACCACGAATGGGACTTCACTGGCGAAACCGGCCGGCCCTACAGCAGCTCCAACCTGATCCACACCTGGGCCGACCTGGCAGGCCTGAGCGCTGATGAGCTGGATGACAGCAAAAGCCTGGTCAGCGACAGCTTCAAACCCCGCCCGCTGCTGATCGGCAACCCGTTCGAGCGCAAGCAGCGGGCCATGATCGACTTCAGCCTGATAAAGCCCAAGGTCGCCCCAGTGCCCACTGCGGTCGTGCAGAAGTAACCCACTCGGGGGCCGGTTCCGGCCCTCGCATTACCTGTCAGGGCCGGTTAACCGGCACTTAATTGAAGGGCCGGATGCTGCCCCCATGCCTCACATCGAGTACGAGGCTCCCTTCCCTTCCATGACAGGAAATACCCCATGAAAATCTCCACTTTGCTTCTCGCCGCCCTCATGACCGCCAGCACCAGCGCCGCTTTCGCCGAAGGCGGCGCCGAGCGCTCCCGTGAGTTCTGGGACACCTTCAAAGTCAGCCAACAGCAACTGCACGGCAACGCCGAGCAACGCCTGGCCGCCGACAAGGCGAAAAAAGACACCCCCATGAGCACCAGCGGTGCCCAGGAACAGACGCCCAAGGCGTGATTGCCGCAAGACCTGCGGGAGCGGATCTGGCCCGGCGGCGACTCGCCGATGGCGCAGTGTCAGAAAAGCTGATGTCGCCTGACCCAGCGCTATCGCGGGTAAACCCGCTCCCACCCAGGTGAGGTCGCCCCCTCCTTATTGCCGCTACAACGCCTTGGTCCAAAACAGCATCCGGCCATGGGCCGGGTCGAACATGCCGGCGGCGAAGCCGAACTTGCCGTAGGAGGCTTGGGCCACGGCATTGCCCTCTAGCACTTCCAGGGTGATTTTGCAGCAGCCGCGCTGGCGGGCGATGTCCTCGACCTTTTGCAGCATCTTCTGGCTCAGCCCCAAGCCGCGGAACTTGTCCACCACCGATACGTCATGCACGTTGACCAACGGCCGGCAGGCGAAGGTGGAAAACCCCTCGAAGCAATTGACCAACCCCGCCGGCTCGCCGCCGACAAAGGCCAGCACGCTGAACGCATGGGGGCGTTTGGCCAGCTCGTCCGGCAGGTTGTGCAGCACATCGGCGGACAACGGCTCCCCGCCGCCCATGGGGTCCAGGGCGTAGTGGTTGAGCACCAGGCGGATGGCTTCGGCGTGGGTGGGGTTGGTGTAGCTGGCCTGGAGAACCAGGATATCGGCGTCCATTTGCAGTGTTGGTCCTGTGGTGGCGGTCATGGGTGAGCGGCAAAACGTTGCATCTGCATTTCCTGCAAACGGCTTAGGGTGCGGCGAAACGCGAAGGCCAGGTAGCCCTCGGTGTAGAGTTCGGCCATTGGCACGCGGGCCTCGATATAGAGCGGCACCTTGCGGTCGTAGCATTCGTCCACCAGGGCAATGAAGCGCCGCACGCTGTCGTCATGGATCGACAGTTGCGGCAGTTCCCGGTCCCCAGCCTCGACCCGCACCGCGCCATCCTCGGTGCCACGGGCGATGCGGCCCGGACGCTGTTGTGCGCTCAGGCACGGCACGTCGCTGAGCAAAATGGCGCGGAAACGATCACACAGGGCCATGAAGTCCATGGCGGCAAAGGGTTCTTCGCACAATTGGGCGAAACGGCACCACAGCACCGCGGGGCTGGCCTTGACCACCGCCAAGGGTCGATACCCCACCGTCAGGGGTGTGCTGGACACCGCTTGGCCCTGGGCCAGCTCAGTGAACACCGCGTCCATCCGGCTCGCCTCTGGCGCGGCGCAAACCCAATAGCGTTGCACCCCGGCGCCCGGATGCAGGCGATGGTCCTCGCTGCCGTCCACCGCCACTACCTGCATGTGCGCCTTGATCGCGGCAATCGCCGGCAGGAAGCGCTCGCGATTGAAACCGTCGCCGTAGAGCTGGTCAGGCGGCTGGTTGGAGGTGCACACCAGCACCACGCCCTCGTCGAACATGACCTGGAACAGGCGCCCCAGGATGATCGCGTCGCCGATGTCATTGACGAACAACTCATCGAAGCACAGCACCCGCACCTCGGCGCTCAGTTCCCGGGCCAGGGCCTGCAATGGGTCGGCGATGCCGCTCAACTGGAACGAACGCTGGTGCACCCAGCCCATGAAATGGTGAAAATGCTGGCGCCGTGCTGGCACCCGCAGGCTCTGGTAGAACTGGTCCATCAGCCAGGTCTTGCCGCGCCCCACCGGCCCCCAGAGATAAACGCCGGTTACGGGCCCGCGACCTTGGTGCAGCGCCTCATGGCATTGTTGCAAGGCCTGCACGGCACGGTGCTGGGCGGCGTCGGGGACGAAACCTTGCTGGTCGATGGCGTATTGATAGGCGCTCAATGGGGAATCGAAGGGCATGTTCGGCGGCGTGTCCTCAGGGCAAGCCTGGCAGTATGCCACGGCGCCATCACTTTACTGGCGATCCCACCGGTTGCAGAGACGATTCAGCGGCATTTCGCGTTGCCCCCGCGGGCACCTGCTGGCATTCTGCGCCTCCATTTTCTGACCCGGCCTCGCATTGTGTCTGACAAGCCCCTTCATCGCAGCGACCTGATCTACGGTCTCAACGATCGCCCCGATTTCATGTCGACCATTTTTGCCGCCCTCCAGCACGTGCTGGCGAGCTTTGTCGGCATCATCACGCCCACCCTCATCATGGGTAGCGCCCTGGGCCTGCAAAGCGAAGTGCCCTACCTGATAAGCATGGCGCTGTTCGTCTCCGGCCTGGGCACCTTTGTCCAGGCGCGGCGCTTTGGCCCGGTGGGGTCGGGGCTGCTGTGCCTGCAAGGCACCAGTTTTTCCTTTATCAGCGTGATTCTCAGCGCCGGGTTCATGGTCAAGGCCCGCGGTGGCGGCACCGATGAAATCCTCTCGACGATTTTCGGCGTGTGCTTCTTCGCCGCGTTTATCGAAGTGGCCCTGAGCCAGTTCATCGGCAAGCTGCGCAAGCTCATCACCCCGGTGGTCACCGGCACCATCATCACCCTGATGGGCTTATCACTCATAAAAGTGGCCATGACCGACATCGCCGGCGGCTTTGGCGCCACCGACCTGGGCGCCGCTAGCCACCTGGCCCTGGCGGCCCTGGTGCTGGGCACCATCGTGATCCTCAACCGCATCGACGTGCCATTTCTGCGCCTGGGCGCCATCGTCATCGGCCTGACCCTGGGCTACGTGGTGGCGTGGCTGATGGGCCAGGTGGATTTTTCCAGCATGCCGGAGGTGCCGCTGATGAGCGTGCCGGTGCCGTTCAAGTACGGTTTCTCCTTCGATTGGGTGGCGTTCGTGCCGGTGGCGGTGATTTTCCTGGTTTCGCCCCTGGAAGCGGCCGGTGACCTGACCGCCAACTCGATGATTTCCCAACAACCGGTCAAGGGCCCGGTGTACATCCGCCGCATCAAGTCGGGCCTGCTGGCCGATGGCCTCAACTCGGTGATGGCCGCCACCTTCAACAGCATGCCCATGGTGACCTTCGCCCAGAACAACGGGGTGATCCAGTTGACAGGCGTGGCCAGCCGCTACGTGGCGTTCTTCATTGCCGGGCTGCTGGTGCTGCTGGGGCTGTTCCCGATGATCGGCGCCGTGCTGCAACTGATGCCCAAACCGGTGCTGGGTGGGGCCGAACTGATTATGTTCGGCACCGTGGCCGTGGCCGGGATCAAGATCCTCGCCGAGGCCGGCCTGCATCGGCGCAACATGCTGATCGTGGCCATTTCCCTGGGCATGGGCCTGGGCGTGGCCGCCGTGCCCGAAGTGCTGCGCGAGCTGCCCAAGGCCCTGCACAACATCCTCGAGTCGCCGATCACCGTGGGCGCGTTCTGCGCGATTTTGCTGAACATCTTCCTGCCCGAAGAATTCATCGAACTGGAAGAAGACGAATTCGACCCCGAGGCCTCCACCCTCAAGATCATGCAAAACCCGGACGTGCCGGCGCGAACCTCTGAGGGCTGATCGCGTCCTATGCTTGAACGGCCGGCCACTGTGGCCGGCCCTGCCCATCGCCTGCGAGGCAACGTCCATGCCGCCTATCCTGCGCCTTGCCTGCTGCCTGTTACTGCTGAGTGTGAGCGCCTGCGCCCTGTTGCCCGACCGCGACCCGCTGCGCATCAACGTGGTCGGCATCGAGCCATTGCCCAGCCAGGAGCTGGAACTGCGTTTCGCGGTGAAGCTGCGCCTGCAAAACCCCAACGAGCGCGCCATCGATTACAACGGTGCGGCCCTGGACCTGGAAGTCAACGGCCGCCCGCTGGCCAGCGGCGTGAGCAACCAAACGGGCTCGATCCCGCGTTTTTCCGAAGGGCTGCTGACGGTGCCGGTGAGTATTTCGGCGTTCTCCGTGCTGCGCCAGACCCTGGGCCTGCGCCAGGGGCAAAGCCTGGACAACCTGCCCTACGTGCTGCGGGGCAAGCTCGCCGGGGGGGTGTTCGGTACGATGCGTTTCGTCGACCGCGGCAACCTCAGCCTGCCCGCAACCGCGCCCTAGCCTCAATACAAGGAGCCCCGCTGCCATGGACGTCACCCCCACTTTCCATACCGAACGCTTGATCCTGCGGCCCCTGGAGCTGGCCGACGCCGATGCCATCCAGGAACAATTCGCGCACTGGGACGTAGTGCGCTACCTCAATGCCCTGGTGCCCTGGCCTTACCCGGCGGACGGCGCGCTGACCTACCTGCGCGACATTGCCCTGCCCGCCATCGCCCGGGGCCAGGAGTGGCACTGGTCGCTGCGCCTCAAAAGCGCCCCCGAACAACTGATCGGCAACATCAGCCTGATGGACGAGCAGGACAACCACCGCGGTTTCTGGCTGGGCCCGCAGTGGCAGGGCCAGGGCCTGATGAGTGAGGCCAGCGCAGTGGTGACCGCGTACTGGTTCCAGGTCCTCGAACGGCCGCTGATGCGCGTACCCAAGGCCGCGCCAAACCAGGCCTCGCGGCGTATGTCCGAACGCGCCGGCATGCGCCTGATCGCCACCCGTGACGGCGATTTCGTCTGCGGGCGTTTGCCTTGCGACACCTGGGAAATCACCCGCGAAGAATGGCTGCGCAGCAACACCCCCCTGTAGCCAGCGGGCGCGCCCGCGGGCTACGGCACGTCGTGGATGAAGCGCACACCGGGTTTGCTGCGTTCGTCCACCCGCAGCTCGAACACATCCGGGCGGGCGTAATGGCCGACCACGTCGTAGTCGTAGCGCGCGCGGATCAGGTCAGCGGTGTCGATCTGCGCGCACAGCAGCCCCGCACCGCCCAGCAGCGGCCCGGCAAGAATGTCGCCCATGGGCCCGACGATCACGCTGCCGCCGGCGATCAGCGGCCGCTCGGCAGGCCAGTGGGCGATGTCCAGGCCCAGTTTCCGGGGTGAGTCCTGCACCTGGCAGGCGCTGACCACAAAGCAGCGGCCCTCGTGGGCGATGTGGCGCATGCTCACTTGCCACATCTCGCGCTCGTCCACTGTGGGCGCACACCACACCTCCACGCCTTTGGCGTACATCGCGGTGCGCAGCAGCGGCATCATGTTTTCCCAGCACACCGCCGCGCCCACGCGCCCGACCTGGCTGTCGATCACCGCCAAGGTCGAGCCATCGCCCGTGCCCCAGATCAGCCGTTCGGTGCCGGTGGGCATGAGTTTGCGGTGCTTGGCCACCAATCCGCTCTCGGGCTCGAAGTACAGCACGGTGCAATACAGGGTGCTGCCGGCGCGTTCGATCACCCCCAGCACCAGGCTCGCCCCCGTGCGGGCCGAGAGCCCGGCCAGGGCCTCGGTTTCGGCGCCGGGCACATCCACCGCATTGGCGAAATAGCGGGCAAAGGCCTCGCGCCCCTCGGGCAAGCGATAGCCCAGTTGGGTGCCAAAGCTTTCGCCCTTGGGGTAGCCGCCGAGCAAGGCTTCGGGCATCACCACCAGGCGAGCGCCAGCCTCAAGGATCTGCGCCTCGTAGGAGAGGATCTGTGCCAGGGTTTCGCCCTTGCCCCCAGGCAGCGAACCGATTTGCAGTGCGGCAACGATGGATACAGGCATGGAATCTCCAGAAGGTGAGTCAGCGGTTGCCCATTCTGCGCTGGCCGCAGAATATGAATAAAGACCACTCAAACACTGAATGATATGAGCCAAATAAATATCGCTAACATCGATCTCAACCTGCTCAAGGCCTTCGAGGCCCTGCATGACGAATCCAGCGCCAGCCGCGCCGCCGTGCGCCTGGGGGTGACGCAATCGGCCATGAGCGCGGCGTTGCGGCGCCTGCGCCAGGTGTATGGCGACCCGCTGTTTGTGCGCACCGGCCGGGGCCTGGCGCCGACCCTGCGGGCCAATCAGCTCAAACCGGTCATCAGCGAGGCCCTGGCCAAATGTCGGCAGAGCCTGGCCATGATCGACCCGGCCACCCAGGATTTCGAGGGCCGCTCGGTGACCTTGGGGCTGTCCGACGATTTCGAGATTGCCCATGGCCGCCGCTTGATCGAGGAAATCGAGCACCGCGCGCCGAGGCTGCGCCTGATTTTTCGCCAAACCCACAGCCAGATCGTCGCCAGCGGCCTGCTCGATCGCAGCCTGGACCTGGCCATCAGCGCCGGCGGTTTCAGCGAGCGCCGCCTGAGCCGCCAAGTGCTGGGCGAAGGGCATTACGCCTGCCTGGCGGACCCGGCAAGCCTCGCACCCGGGCAGCAGGCGATAGGCCTGGAGGAGTTCGTCGCCCGCGAGCACATCCTGGTGTCCTCCGGCGGATTTATCGGGATTACCGATGAAGGCCTCGCGGCTCTGGGGCTTAAGCGCCATGTGTGCGCTTCCACCAGCCACTTCGCCGCGCTGCCCTACTTGCTTAGGGGCAGCCGAGCGGTGGCGACCATCCCGGCGCACGCCGCGCAACGCATCGCGGCCCTGGGCGGGTTGCGCCTACTGCCCTGCCCCTTGGCGCTGCCGCGCTACCCCATCGAACTGGGTTGGCGCACCGAGAGCCAGCTCGACCCGCTGCTGTTGCGGGTACGCGAAGCGGTGCAGGGGTGTTTTGCGGCTACTTCGCCGCCGCCATCAGGCGATTGACTTCACTGCGCACCATGTTGGCGAATTCCGGGGGCGACATCGTGTCCAGCTCGGCGCGCACCCATTCGGCCCACTTGCCCTTGCGCTTGGCGCGCTCGCCGAACAGCCGCCCGGCCTCGCCCTTGGCCTTGCCCAGGTTGCTCTGCCACAACTCGAACAAACGGGACTTTTCGTCTTCGAGCGCGGCGCGCTCGGCCAGGGGCTGGTTAGCCAGGTTAAAGCTCATGGGGATTACCTGCTGCGGGAAATGGCCGACATCTTACACTGAAGGCCGAAACGTCCTAGCCTCTACGTCACCCAAGGTTCAGCACTGGGGTGCGGCAATCGCGATGCAACTTTTTCCACCGCCGCGAACTCCATTGTTCACTGTCACTCACCCGCAAGGAGTTACCCATGGCCCGCAAAACCGCCGCGCAAGCGGCCGAAGAACAAATCAAGGATCAAGCCTTCAGCGAGTTGCAGGCGCTGATCGAGGAGTCGGACAAACTGCTCAAAAGCAGCGCCAGCCTGGTGGGCGAGGAAGCCGAAGGCCTGCGTGCGCAGGTAGCGCTCAAGCTCAAGCAGGCCATGGATTCCGTGAACAACGTGCGCGAGCGCAGCAAACCGGTGGTCGATGCCACCGAGACCTACATTGGCGGCCACCCGTGGCAAACCGTGGCCATCAGCGCCGGGTTCGGCCTTGTCGTAGGGTTGCTACTGGGCCGGCGCAACTGATCGACGCCATCCCCCAGGCCCTGCTCGTACTCATCGTGCAGGGCCTTTTTTTGCCGCGACACATAGTTACCACCGAACCTGCACAGCGCCTGTCCACCATCGCCCTGACGCCCGCCCCGCGCGGTACCCACTCAGGACGACGACATGAGCCAATTCCCCTACCCGTATTTTTTCGACGAAGCCACCCGAGTCACCAAACGGCCCAACGAGCGTGAGCGCGCCCTGGGGATCAGTGACGTGGACCGCGATTTCCTGCGCAATCTGTTTTTCAGCACCGACGCCGGGCGCCGCCATCAATCCCCGCCGATGATCGCCGAGCGCTTGCTGATAAGCGCCACCGGTACGGCGCCCATCGAATTGGCCGGGGCGTTCATGATGAGTTCCACCGCCGCCTACGCCGCCGCGTTTTTGTATACGCCTGAGGAGGGCCTGGAAAAATTCGACAACACTGCCGCCGTGCTGGCGGCCTTGGACGAGCGCCTGCGCAGCAGCACCCGGCGCACCTCGTTGGTGCGGTTCCTGTCGATCCAGCAGCGTGCCCGCTTCGACTTCTCGGCCTTGCTGCCGATCACATCCCAAGTCATCGCCGGCAACGTGTTTGAAGAGCAGAAGGCCGCGATCGACCGCCACCAGGCCTTGAATACCCAGGCCATGCTCCAGGAATTGCTGACGCTGCCCACCCTGGGCGCGATGCTCGATCAACTGCTGGCCTCGACCCTGCGCCCGGTGTTCCCGCGCTTGGATGCAAGCAAGACCCACGTCAATATTTTCACTCGCTATCCACCCGCCGAAGTGCCAATCCAATGGCTCGATTCCATGTCGCTGCGCAACGCTTTGCTGTGGCTGTACCGCAACCAAGCCTGGCCCAAAGGCCAGCGCCGGGAATTTTTCAACCCCGGGAACAAGGGCGAGGCGCAAGACCCCACACCCTGGGAAAATGCCTTGCATGAGGCGGCCCACAAACTGTTGCCGTTCATGCAGAGCGTGCTGGAGAGTTTCTGGAACACCGCCATGGACACCGGCGCGTCACGGCGCGAGTTCTTTACCCAGGCCATGAGCGACAAATGCCGGGTGGACTTGCTGTTCAAGCGCCAGGAGCAGGTGCTCAGCGCCGAGCAAAGCCAGCGCCTGGAGGTCCTGTATCGCACCAGCGCCCCTGAACGCATCAGCCCACCACACCCGTTGCACGCCGAAACCGTCCAGATGTGGGAGTACCGCGCCCACGCTATTGTGCTGGCCGGCACCCTGATAATCCGCAACACCCAGACCTATCTGTATACCCAATCCCTGGGCTTGCAGGTGCTCAAGGACGACGATGACCTACAACGCACACTGCTGGCGATGGCCAAGGCGCCGAGTTATGAAGACGACTTCTACAACTTCCTCAGCCAGGAGGAACGTGCGCGGTTCATCGGCTTCACCACCCCCGAGTTCGGCAGCGAGCCCATTCAGGCAGGGGTGTTCGAAACCCTGTTCAACACCATCATCGAAAAGCAGCAACACAACCTGCGCTACGCCCTTGAGGTGTACCGCCGCACCCAGGGCGATATCGACCTCAATGCCCTGGTCGACCAGGTACTGGATATTCGCAGGATGTTCGATCACCGCCTCCTGGCGCTGGACAGCCAAGGTCGCTGGACGACCCACCCGGTGTCGACCACGGTGCCGATCGAACGCGCGCGGCTACATATCAAGACCCTGGCGAGCATCGAGGCACCGCTGCGCCAGGCCATGCTGGGCAGCGCCGGCATCGAAGAGATCGTCAGCCACGAATTGACCCGCCAATTGCAGGCCGCCCATATCGCCCACACCAACCCCAATGCAATATTCCTCAACCACTACGACTCCAGCGCCCAGGAACTGGAAGCACGGCCGCCCGTGGCCAGCCAGACCCTGGTAGGTTTTTTCCTCAGGCGCCTGATTGACCAGGACCCGCCGCTGGAGCTCACCGAGCGGGCCGGCCTCTATGGCCCGCCGACCGCCGGGCAGGCGCGCCGGTTAGCCGGGATCGACCTGCGCCTGTTCCGCCAAGTGGTGGAAACCACCCTGAGCTACTTTCGCCATATCAACGTGGCCGAGGTCCCGCGCGAGGCCCTGGAACAGCTCAAGCCGCAACTGGCGCACGTCATGTCCACTGCGATCCTCGACGAAGCCCGTACCCGTAAAGGGCAAAAAAGCCTGAGTGAGCGCGACCTGGAGATTGTCGAAGCGTTCTTCACCGCCGCCCCCGACGGCTTGAACGGGTTCATTCCCGAGGCTTTTTCGCCCACGGTGTATCGCAACCTGCAAGGTGAGCCACTGACCCTGGCCAACTGTTTCCTGCTCACCGAGCGCGGCGGCCTGGACCCCCAGCATTCTGGCCGGGCCGTGTGCTGGAGCCCGGCCCGCGGGCTCGAAAGCTTCGCCTCGGTGCAGGAGGCCAGGACCCGGCTAGGCCAGCAACTGCGCGAGCCGAACCGGCGCCTGGACCTGCTGGAAAACCTCGCTCCCCAGCATTACCTGGCCCACGACATCTACCATCCTGGGCCTCTGCGGGCGATCAACGCGCCCGCCGCGCAAAGCTTGCAACAGAGCTGGATCGACCACTGGCTCGCCCTGCGGGCCAAGATCCTCTCGTTCAAGCGCCCATTCAGTGCCCTGGCCCCCTTGCTGTACCACCTCAGGCTCAGCCCCCCGGCGACCAACCTCGGCCATGCAACGGATATCGCCAAGCTTGCGCTGGCACGCCTATCGCTGCCGGCCTGGCTGGGCATGGCGCCCCCCCGGGAACTGCGCCGCCACGCCGAGATCGCCGAGCAGTACCGCCTTCGCCTAGGCGATGGCAAGGACTACCTGAACCAGATCATGCCGCTGCGCGACTTCATCGAAGGGAAGCTGCGCACACTGCTCCAGGCCTACGCCCTGCGCCCCGACGAGGTCACCATTACCCCAAAACTGGCCTTGGCCGGGCACCCGCAGAACCTGCTCGACTTCGCCCTGAACCCGGTGGAACAACAAGCGTCGGCCTTTAGCGTCCGTTGCAGCGACGAACGGCTCGATGAGCAGACGATTCGCGGTTGGTTGCAACAGCTCGCCAGCCAACAGGATTTTCAGGCCCAGTTGCTTGCCAACCTGCTCCCCGGCAAGCCGGGGGCACTGGAGCGCGAGGCGCTCTACATTGCCCAGTTGCCCTGGCAACTGCTTCTGCATGCCCATGGCCTGATGCTGGAGGAGCGCCTCTCGGGTGCCGGGTTCGCGCTCGTGCAACAGGTACTGGACATGCCCGACGCCAAGGCGCGCACCAGTGTGCAGGGGGCTAACGCGGTTATCCGGCCACTGGAGCTACTCGCCACGGCCGGTGCCACACTGGCCCAGGCGCTGAACCTGTACATCCTCAGCCCGCCGGCCGGCAGCGTCGGGCCGCACCTGCTGTATGCGCCCTACAGCCAGGGGCCGCTGTTCACCGAATTCGAGCATGAAGCGGCGTTCATCGAGGCCCTCAACCACCCTGGCGCCTTCCAAGAGCTGATCCTGGGACGCCTGCCCGCGCCACAAAACGCCACCTACCGGCATTTGCTGGAGAGCACCCGCGGCAAAACCTCGGAGATCACCCTGGCGCACAACCCGATCCAGGGCCACGCGCTCAAGCACCTGTACCAAGAGAACACCCGGCACCTGACCCACATGCTCGCCCGCCAAGCGGACCCACAGGGGGCTAGCGCCTGGGAAACCGTCAAGCAGGTCTTCAGCAGCGCCCTACGCCATGGCCTGGGCGTCATTTCGGGCAAGCTGACGTTGCCTTGGGTGATTTGGGACAGCTACCAGTTGTTCAAGGCGTCGGCGCAAGCCTTGCAGGATCATCAGTGGGCCAGCGCGCTGAGGACCTTTATCGAGGGCGTCGGCCACATGGCCAGCATCGGTGAGTTGATGGACCCCACACCGCCCCCACCTGCAGCTGTGGCGGTTGAAGACGCCGCCAGCAGCGAGCCTATGCCGCAGGCCCAGACCTGGGGCGACATCGATATGACGGCCCCCTATCGCACGCTGCTGCACACCTACGAAGCCCATGACGTGGCGCTAACCGACCTGGAGTTCAACGCGCAGTCACGGGTTTACATCGCCTCGGACAGCCGCCACAGCTACGTCCCTATCGCGGGCAAGGTTTATCGCCTGCAACGGGCCGGCGAATACTGGCGAATACTGGCAGGCAATAAACAGGGCCCGTTCGTCTGCCTCGACCCCGCGCAACAGTGGGTCATCGATACCCGCAAACATGTCCCTCGCTTCGGCCAGGCCATGACGCGGGTGCTAGATCGCCAGTTGGTCCGTTCCGCCGCGCGCACCAGCATCAACATCGAAGCGCGGGGCATGGGCCAGATTCGCCAACTCAACCCTGAACGCGCCCAGCAGATCGTCGAAGCCCTGGACCTGGCAACCTTCTATGTACAGAACTGCAAACTCAACCTGGGCCTGCTGGAATCCCGGCACGCACCGGTCACCCGTATCCACCGCTTCATCAACAGCTTTTTCGGCATCGCCTCCGACCCAGACACCGGCCCCCAGGTGCTGGACCCTGCACTGGTGCAAAAACTGCACAGGGTCGTGGACCTGGTGCTGGCGGAAATTCTTTCGCCTTCGCTCTACGCCCTGGATTCGTCGCGGTTCATCACCGGCACCCACCTCCTGGACCCCGGCAGCAACTGGGCCTTTACCATCGACCGAGACCCGGATCGGCGTATCTACCTCACGGAAAACTTCTTCCTCCCTCCCTTGCAGGACTACACCCATCGCCTGACCACCCCCTTCAACCTGGAGTGTCACGCTCGGGCGACGGCCCTGATCCATGAGGTGACCCACATCGCCTGTAACACCGCCGATGTCGCCTACCTAGAGACGGTGCTGCCGTTTTCCGACCTGATCGAAACCCTGACCCAGGAAGGCCGCGATTTGCAGACCTATCAGCGCGATATCCAGAACAACCGCTACTCGGTGCACACGCCTATCGGTGAGCTGTTCAAGTTCGTGGATGTCTCGGGGAACATCTGGAGCGATTTCGGCAGTACCGAGGACACCGAATACATCGAGGAGCAAATCCTAGAAGCCACCGGCGGGCTTGATTTGAGCAATGCCCGGGGAATATTCAAGACAAACCTGGCCAAGAGGGTCGATACCATGCTCGACAACGCCGACTCACTGACGCTGCTCATCACCACACTGGGGCGCCAACTCGATGCCATCCCTGCCAGGCGACGCCCCTCAATTCCATAGCCAGTAGGCTTGCCTGCGCTGGGCTGCACAGCACCCTTAAAGCGATGCTGTGCCCGGCGGGTTTTTACCGCCGCTAGGCGCCCGAGCGCGGGTCAGCCCGCCTTCTACTAAAGAGGCTGCGCTATCAGTCTTTCTGGTCGCGCAGGATGTTGCCCGAAGCGCCGTCGATGCGGAATTCGTACACGGTGCCATCGGCTTTGCGACCTTTGCCTTCCCAATAGCCGCTGTCATCGGCTTCGATCTGGTAGATCTCGACGTAGTTGCCCTTGGTCTTCGCGGTTTCCAAGGCTTTTTCGATGGTGATCCAGCCCGCACCCGGTTTGTCGGCCAGGGCCGCACCGGCACTCAGCAGGCTGGCGGTGGCAAGCAAAGTAGCCAGGGTTTTCTTCATCATGGTCAAACTCCTTATTGAAAAAACAAATGACACGTGTCGGGGCATTAGGGGACTGGGAGCAAGGATAAGTTCCACTTTGATATGCAAACGCCATGACCGTTGTTCTCGTTGGCTCTGCCCGACAGTTAGAATGTAGGAAATCAGGAAGAGTAAATGAGCGAACCTACACCCTCAGAAGCTGAATACGACGCCATCACCGATGCAGCCGCCCATTGGTGCATGCGCCTGCACGCCTCTGACTGTTCCTCGGCAGAGCGCCTGGCCTTCGAGCAATGGCGCGATGCCGACCCGTTGCACGCCTTTGAATTCGAGGCCATGCAGGACAGCTGGGAAGTTGCAGCCCAACTGCCCCGCCTCACACCGCCCCAGGTTGTCACGTCCCCTGTGCGACGCCGGCACTGGCCTGCCTATGGCGTGGTAGCCGCCATCAGCCTGGCCTGCCTGTCTATCGCGGCATACACCGGTTGGCAATTGGGCTGGTTGCCCAACGCCTACGAGCACTACCAGGCCAGCAACCGTCTGCAACGAGTGACCCTGCCCGATGGCAGCAAGGTGGAACTGAACCTGGGCACCGAGTTGACTTACAGCAACTACAAAGACCAGCGCCGGGTGACCCTGGACAAAGGCGAAGCCTTCTTCAAGGTCAGCCACGACAGCAGCCACCCTTTAGTGGTCAGGGCCGCGGAGGGGCGCATCCGCGTGACCGGCACCCAGTTCAACGTGTGGATGTACCAAGACCAAGTACGCGTCACCCTGCTCGAAGGCTCGGTGCTGGTCACCAGCAAAGGCACCCTGCCTGGCGATGGCCTGCGCCTGGCCCCGGGCACGCAGGCGCGCTACACGGCAGGCGATTTTTCCCCGCAAGTCAGCCAGAGCTCCGCCAACGACAGCTCCCTGGCCTGGCGCACGGGCAAACTGGTGCTCGACAACCTGCCCCTCGAAGACGCCCTGCCCCTGATTAACCGCTACCTGGCCAAACCCGTGATGCTCGCCGACGCCACCACCGGGCGCATTCGCATCGGCGGCATCTACGACACCCGCGAAGTGAGGAACATCCTCAGTTCGCTGCCCAAAGTGCTGCCCGTGTACCTGACCCGGAACAAGGACGGCAACCCAGTGCTCAATTCCATCCCGCACCAACCCGCCAAGCCCTAAAAAGGCCGCGCCCCTTGCGGGCAGCGGCCTCGTTCCCCTCAGCATTTATCGCACCGACAACGGCTGGGCGTTCATCGGCGCGCGAAGCCGGGGATAGGCGTCGAGGCCAGGGCAAAAAAACCATCAGCACCCCGCGAAGACGCAATCGACCGTTCCTACCGACAAACGCCAGGCAAAAAATCAGGCCACCGCGCCCTGTCAATTCGGGCACCTGGCCGTACGCTTACATATTTCATACAACCACCACTTCGTGATTTTGCCGGCTCAAACGTCTTATTAGATGAGAGCAAACATCATTTCCTGATTGGGCTCTGACAAGGAGTTTTCCCCCATGTACAACCAGCAACCCATGGAAGGTACAAAAGCCCTGCACGGCGCGGCCATGAGCGGTGCCGACGAAAGCTATGGCAAAGGCACGGAACGCCAGGGCAACGACCGCATCCGGGTTTTGCTCAAAAGCTTCGGTTTGCGCACCAGCCTGATCCGCCTCAAAGTCATCGACGCCCTGCTCAAGGCTGCCGAGAGCGACCGCACCCTGGGGGTGCGCGGCGTGCACAGCCATCTACTGGAGCTGGACATCCCGTTGTCATTTTTGAGTGTGCGCGAAGTGCTCAAGCGCCTGTGCAGCGAGGGCGTCATCACCCTCAACCAGGATAAAAGCTACAGCCTGCATCAACAGGCCGCAGCCCTACTGGAAAAGTCCTGATGCGGTTCAGGGCTTGACCTTGCGGCGCATCACGCCGTTGACCACAACCACCACCACGGCCACCGTCACGGCGATGTACTGGAAGGTCTTCTCGCCAATGATCCCGGCGTTTTGCAAGTACGAAAGGCCAAACATGATCCCCAGTACCAGCAGGGAAATCAGAACCGAATATTTGATGCGTTGCGACTGGGTCATGACGGGTTCCTGAAACGTTGAAAAGTGGACTGCGCCGAGCGACCACGGCGCCAAACGGCGGCCATGGTACAGGCCCCGGGTAGTTTTGGCTCCCTTGCCCACCTGCCTGACAAATCTGTAATCACCCCGCGCGCCCAGCAATGCTAAGGTCACGTCCCGGCACCCTGCCCAGGCACGGCGAGACTGATTCGCGCCGGCAACCTTCGGATTCCCCTGTCATGAAAACCTCATTGCGTCTGGCAGCCTTGTCTGCCCTATTCATCAGTTCCCTGGCCCAGGCGAGCGAACTGATCCCCATCGATGTGCACCGCGACGCCAATTGCGGCTGCTGCAAGGCCTGGATCAAACACCTGCAAGACAACGGCTTCGCCGTCACCGACCATGTCGAGCCCAACATGAGCGCGGTCAAGCAGCGCCTGGGCGTGGCGCCGCGCCTGGCCTCCTGCCACACCGGCGTCATCAACGGCCAGTTCGTCGAAGGCCATGTGCCTGCCGAGCAAGTCCTGGCCCTGATGAAACGCCCCGACCTGCTGGGCGTCGCCGCGCCGGGCATGCCCACCGGCTCGCCGGGCATGGAAATGGGCGACAGCCGCGACGCCTATCAGGTCATCGGCCTGCATAAAAACGGTACGGATGAAGTGATCGCCGACTACCCGGCCCGCTAGTGCTGGCGGGTTATTTCGCCCTGTTCTTCGCGGCGTTCGGCGCCGCGACCCTGCTGCCCCTGCAATCGGAAGCCGCGCTGGTGGGCCTGCTGCTCAACGGCGCCCACGGGGTGTGGGCGCTGCTCGCCGTGGCCACCCTGGGCAATGTCCTGGGCTCACTGGTCAACTGGTGGCTGGGCCGGCGCCTCGAAGGCCTGCGGGGCAAGCGCTGGTTCCCGGTCGGCCCTGCCGCCCTGGACAAAGCCCGACGCCACTATCAGGTGTATGGCCATTGGACCCTACTGCTCAGTTGGCTGCCGGTGGTGGGCGACCCGCTCACCCTGGTGGCCGGAGTGATGGGCGAGCCACTGTGGCGCTTCACCCTGCTGGTGACCCTGGCCAAAGGCGCCCGCTACCTGGTGCTGGCCTGGGTGACCCTGGGCTGGATCGGCGCATAAATCACCCGCCGCCCTGGCTTGGTGCAAACCGCGCCCGCTCGATCAGGCTCACCTCTTGCCCCTCGTCGGCGCATTTACCTGCGGCGGGGTGCGACAAACAACCGCATGTCGATTGTCGGACAACCCGGCAATCCCCACGCAGCGCTCTGCTTCCTGTCCTAGGCTGCAATCGCCGGCCCCACCGGCCCGCCATCGGTGCTGTAAATAATCGAAACTTTTCGCAAGCCCGGCCAGTCAGCTAAAAGGCGGGGTCGTGAGCGCTGGTGCAATCCTTGCAACAGCCCCACCCGTCAGTCTTTTTTTGCTTTGAACGCGCAGGGCCCAAGCCGCCCTTAGCGCCACGCTTATGCACGCGGCCACGGAGTGGCCGAACGATAAAGGGGAAGATCAATGACGAGTGCCGCTTTGCAAGCCCATGGGGAATGTGTGCTGCCTGTGTCCAGCGACTCAGTGAACCCGCCCATCGCCACCTCGGGCGGGCGCACCCAGTTGCCGTTGGCGAGCCACAATCCCAACCGCAAAAAAGTGCTGTTCGTCACCTCGGAAATCGCCGACCTGGTGAAAACCGGCGGCTTGGGCGACGTCTCGGCGGCGCTGCCCCGGGCGCTGGCGCATTTGCACGATGTGCGGGTGCTGATCCCCGGCTACCCCCAGGTGCTCAACAGCGACAACCCTATCCATATCGTCGGCGAACTGGGCGGCCACGCGGCGCTGCCGCCGTGCAAGATCGGGCGCATGGACATGCCCGATGGCCTGGTCGTCTACGTGCTGATCTGCCCTGAGCTGTACGCCCGCGAAGGCACGCCCTACGGCGCCAACAACGGCCGCGACTGGCCCGACAACCATATCCGCTTCGCGCGCCTGGGCCTGGCTGCCGCCGACATCGCCGCCAATCTGGCGCAGATCCACTGGTGCCCCGACCTGGTGCACGCCCACGACTGGCCCGCCGGCCTGGCCCCGGCCTATATGCACTGGCGCGGCCAGCGCACCCCCACTCTGTTCACCATTCATAACCTGGCCTACCAAGGCGTGGTCAGCCTCGCCTCCTGCCCGGAGCTGGGCATCCCGCCCCACGCCCTGCAACAAGAAGGCATGGAGTTCTACGGCAAACTGTCGTTCCTCAAGGCCGGCATGGCCTACGCCAGCCACATCACCACGGTCAGCGCCACCTATGCCCGGGAAATCACCACCCCGGCTTTCGGCTGCGGCCTCGACGGTTTCCTCGCCAGCAAGACCGAACAAGGCCTGCTCAGCGGCATCCCCAACGGCATCGATGAAAGCTGGGAAGCCTCCACCGACCCGCACCTGGTCAGCCCCTTCAGCATCGGCGACTGGGCCGGTAAAGCGGCCAATGCGGCCCATGTACGCGAACTGTTCGGCCTGGAGCCCAGCGACGGGCCGCTGTTTGCCGTGGTTTCGCGCTTGGTCTACCAAAAGGGCCTGGACCTCACCGAAGGCGTGGCGCAGTTCATCGTCGACTCGGGCGGGCAGATCGCGATCATCGGCCGCGGCGAACCCGAAGAAGAACAGGCCATGCGCGCCCTCGCCCAACGCTTTCCCGGGCGCGTGGGGGTGCGCATCGGCTTTAACGAAACCGACGCGCGGCGCATGTTCGCCGGCAGCGACTTTTTGCTCATGCCCTCGCGCTACGAGCCCTGCGGCCTGAGCCAAATGTACGCGCAGCGCTTCGGCTCGCTGCCGGTGGCGCGCAACACCGGGGGCCTGGCCGACACCATCGAGAATGGCGTCACCGGGTTTCTGTTCGATGAGTCGAGCATCCCCAGCTACACCGAGGCCCTGCAACGGGCGTTCAAGGTGTTCGCCTACCCGGCGCTGCTCAACGCCATGCGCTGCCGGGCCATGGCCGCCCCCTTCAACTGGTGCCAAGCGGTGGAACCCTACGCCGAACTCTACGAACAACTGGTGGCCAAGGCCCAGGGCCATGTGGGCCGGCCTTGAACGGCCCTACGCAATAGCCCCTGCCCTTTGAGCGGAGAGTTTCGATGAGTGATGCGCAACTGGAAATCCTGGCCAGCCGTGCCGGCCTGGCCGTGGATTGGATCGATGCCAGCGGCCAGCCGCGCAAGGTCGCCGCTGCCGCCCTGCGCGCGATCCTGAACGGCCTCGGCTACCCGGCCTCCAGCGCCCAGGAAATCGACGCCAGCCTGCTGGCCCTGCAACAGGCCCAGGACGGCCGGCAACTGCCGCCGTTGCTAACGGTCGACCAGGGCCGCGGCCTGAACCTGGCCGCTTATTTCGCGCCCCACAGTGCCTGCGAAATCCATCTCGAAGACGGCGCTACCTTGGCCCTCGACCTGGATGCCGACGCCGTGCTGCCCGGCCTGCTGCCCGTGGGCTACCAAGAGGTGCGCATCGCCGGGCAACGCTTCACCCTGGCCGTCGCGCCCCTGCACTGCTACAGCCTGGGCGATGCCCTGGCCAGCCAAACACCGCGCGCCTGGGGCCTGAGCGTGCAGCTCTATGGCCTGCGCCGGGCCGGTGATGGCGGTTTCGGCGACACCCAAGCCCTGGAAACCCTGGCCCGGGCTGCCGCCGAACGGGGCGCCGACGCCTTGGCTATCAGCCCATTGCACGCGATGTTCGCCTGCGACCCGCAACGCTACAGCCCCTATTCGCCCTCCAGCCGTTTGTTCCTCAACAGCCTGTACGCCGCCCCCGGCACGGTGTTGGGCGAGCACGCCTTGCGTAGCGCCATCGAGGCCACAGGCCTTGGCGAGGAACTGCAACGCCTGGAGCACCTGCCGCTGATCGACTGGCCCGCCGCCGCCCAGGCCAAGCAGCACGTGTTGCGCGCCCTGTATGACGGCTTCTGCCACGGTGAACACCCGCTGCACGAAGATTTCATCCACTTCCGCCATCGCGGCGGCGAGGCCCTGGAACATCACTGCCGCTTCGAGGCCCTGCAAGCCGATTGCGCGGCCCGCGGCGAGCCCACTGACTGGCGCCTGTGGCCCGCGCGCTGGCGTGACCCGCGCAGCTGCGCCATCGCCGAATTCGCCGAAAGCAACGCCGCCCTGATTGGTTTTTTCGCCTTCTGCCAATGGCTGATAAGCCGCAGCCTGGAACGTGCGCAAACCGCCGCCCGCAGCAGTGGCATGGCCGTGGGCCTGATCGCCGACCTCGCCGTGGGCGCCGATGGCGGCGGCAGCCAGGCCTGGAGTCGCCAGGACGAACTGCTCGCCGCCCTCACCGTCGGTGCGCCGCCAGACCTGCTCAACCGCCAGGGCCAGGGCTGGGGCATTTCCGCATTCAGCCCCGAAGGCCTGGTGCGCCATGGTTTTCGTGCCTTTATCGAAATGCTGCGGGCCAACTTCGCCTACGCCGGGGGCCTGCGCATCGACCATGTGCTGGGCCTGCGCCGCTTGTGGGTGATCCCCGAAGGCGCCGCACCCAGCGAGGGCGCCTACCTGTATTACCCGGTGGATGACCTGCTGCGCCTGTTGGCTCTGGAATCGGTGCGCCACCAGGCCATCGTCCTGGGCGAAGACCTGGGCACCGTGCCCGAAGGCTTTGCCGACAAACTCGCCAGCCACTCGATCCTGGGCATGCGAGTGTTGCTGTTCGAGCAGGACAACAGCCATTTCAAGCCCATTCTCGACTGGCCCGACAACGCCCTGGCCACCACCAGCACCCACGACCTGCCCACCCTTAACGGCTGGTGGCACGGGCGCGATATCGATTGGAACCAACACCTGGGCTTTGTCGATGAGGACGGCGCCGCCCACTGGCGCCAGCACCGCCAACGCGAGCGTGCCGGGTTACGCCAGGCCCTGGCCGCCGACCCGCAGAACTTTTGCGAAGAGGCCCGCGAGACCGACCAAGTGCTGGACGCCGCCGTGCGTTTCCTTGGCCACACCCGCGCGCCGCTGGTGCTGCTGCCGCTGGACGATGCCCTGGGCATTGAAGAGCAGGCCAACCTGCCCGGCACCACCGACAGCCACCCCAACTGGCGCCGCCGCCTGCACGGCGAAAGCCCGGCCTTGCTCGATGAGCCGGCCACGGCGCGGCGCCTGGAAATGCTCGCCTGCGCCCGGCGCCAGGCGTTCGAGCGCGACCAATGATCGGCCCCGCATCCGCAGGGCCGGCACCGTTGTTTCACGTCACCTGAGTTGAACGTAAGGAGCATAGCCATGAGCACCGATGACAAACGCATCCGTGAGTTCGCCTACCAGATCTGGGAATCGGAAGGCAAACCCGAAGGCCAGGATTCACGCCACTGGGAAATGGCCCGCAAACTGGCCGAAGCCGAGGCCTTGAGCCCCACCAAGCCGCCCAAGGCCAGCGCCAAGCCCAAGCCTGCGGCCAAACCCGCTGCCGTGGCCGACAAGCCGCAGGCGGCGAAAAAACCGCGCGCACCGCGCAAGCCGCCCTTGGCCTGAACCCACCCCCGCAGCGCCGGGCCCATGCCCGCGCTGACCGGCATTCGTCGTACCCCGCGCAGGAGTCTTTATGAGCACGCCAGGCCCACACACGTCCGTCATTCGCGAAGGTTTGCCATTTCCACTGGGCGCCAGTTGGGATGGCCAGGGCATTAATTTCGCGCTGTTCTCGGCCAACGCCACCAAGGTCGAACTGTGCCTGTTCGACGCCACCGGCGAGGTGGAACTGCAACGCATCGAGCTGCCCGAGTACACCGACGAAATCTTCCACGGCTACCTGCCCGATGCAGGCCCCGGCTTGATTTACGGCTATCGCGTGCACGGCCCTTACGAGCCGCAGAACGGCCACCGCTTCAACCCCAACAAATTGCTGATCGACCCCTACGCCAAGCAATTGGTGGGCGAACTGAAATGGTCCGAGGCGCTGTTCGGCTACACCATCGGCCACCCCGATGCCGACCTCAGTTTCGACGAGCGCGACAGCGCGCCGTTCGTGCCCAAGTGCAAGGTCATCGATGAGGCCCACGACTGGGGTGGCGACCAACCGGTCAAGGTGCCGTGGGACAAGACCCTGGTCTACGAGACCCACGTGCGCGGCATCAGCATGCGCCACCCGGCCGTGGCCAAGAACGTGCGTGGCACCTTTGCCGGGCTCATGACCGACGAAGTGGTGCAGCACATCCGCGAGCTGGGCGTGTCGTCGGTGGAACTGCTGCCGATCCACGCCTTCGTCAACGACCAGCACCTGCTGCAAAAAGGCATGACCAACTACTGGGGCTACAACAGCATTGCGTTTTTCGCCCCCGACCCGCGCTACCTGGCCAGCGGCAGAATCGACGAGTTCAAGGACATGGTCGCGCGCCTGCACCAGGATGGCCTGGAAGTGCTGCTGGACGTGGTCTACAACCACACCGCCGAAGGCAACGAGCAAGGCCCCACCCTGTCCATGCGCGGCATCGACAACGTCTCTTATTACCGCCTGATGCCCGACGACAAGCGCTTCTACATCAACGACTCGGGCACCGGCAACACCCTGGACCTGAGCCACCCGTGCGTGCTGCAACTGGTCACCGATTCGCTGCGTTACTGGGCGGTGAACATGCACGTGGACGGGTTCCGCTTTGACCTGGCCACCATCCTGGGCCGCTATCACGATGGCTTCAACGAACGCCACAGCTTTCTCGTCGCCTGCCGCCAAGACCCGGTGCTGTGCCAGGTAAAAATGATCGCCGAACCCTGGGACTGCGGCCCCGGCGGTTATCAGGTAGGCGGCTTCCCGCCGGGCTGGGTGGAATGGAACGATCGCTTTCGCGACACCGTGCGCGCCTTCTGGAAAGGCGACGACGGTCAATTGGCCGACTTTGCCGCGCGCATGACCGCCTCGGGTGACCTGTTCAACCAACGCGGACGCCGGCCCTATGCCTCGCTGAACTTCATCACCGCCCATGACGGCTTCACCCTGCACGACCTGGTGTCGTACAACGACAAGCACAACGAGGCCAACGACGAAGACAACCAGGATGGCAGCAACAACAACCTGTCCTGGAACCACGGCGCCGAAGGCCCTACCGACGACCCCGAGATCAATGCCCTGCGCGCGCGGCAGATGCGCAACTTCTTCGCCACCCTGCTGCTGGCCCAAGGCACGCCAATGCTGGTGGCCGGCGATGAGTTCGCCCGCACCCAACACGGCAACAACAACGCCTACTGCCAGGACAGCGAAATCGGCTGGGTCAACTGGGAACTGGACGAAGGCGGCCAGGCCCTGCTGGGCTTCGTCAAGCGCTTGATAAAACTGCGCTTGGCCTACCCTATCCTGCGCCGCCAACGCTTTTTGGTCGGCCACTACGACGAAGAACTGGGGGTCAAGGACGTCACCTGGCTCGACCCCGCGGGCAACGAAATGAACACCGAGCAGTGGGAGGACGGCAATGGCCGCTGCCTGGGCATGCTGCTCGACGGCCGCGCCCAGGAAACCGGCATCCACCGCCCCGGCGCCGACGCCACCTTGCTGCTGGTGGTCAACGCCCACCACGACAGCATCGAGTTCCTTCTCCCGGCCGTGCCCGAAGGTGCAGGCTGGACCTGCCTGCTCGACACCCACCAACCCGATGCCGACGACCAGCCACGCTTCGAGTTCGATCAGCGGTACACCGTGACCGGGCGGTCACTGTTGTTATTCGAGCTACAGCGGGGGGCAACCGATTAGCGGCCAGGAAGAAACCGCCAAGATGAACAATACTCATCGCGCCGCGCTCCAGGATCCGGAGCGCGGGTTGTCCTCCTTTTGAAGCCAGGTACGGCATCGCCCACCGTTAGCGAACGCTGCACAACAAGGATGTGTCTTGATGAAAACCCTACTAGCACCCTGTACGCGGTTGCCCGCCCAGGTCTGGAACAGTGCGCCGCAACTGCAGCATGTCCCACTCATCAGCCCCGCCAGCCTGCTGCCCCCCGGCGCCCGCGTCGTGCTTATCGCCCCCCACCCCGGCGATGAAGTGGTGATGTGCGGCGGCCTTTTGCAACTGCTCGACAAGCTCGGCCACCCCTTGCAATTGCTCTCGATCACCGACGGCAGCGCCAGCCACCCCGGCTCGCGGCGCTGGTCGGCGCAGCGCCTGAGCGTGTTCCGCCCCCAAGAAAGCGTCGAAGCCCTGCGCCGCCTCGGCCTCCCCCTGCATCACCTGCAATGGATTCGCGGCGGCTTCCCCGACAGTGCCCTGGACGAATACGAAACCGAACTGACCCAATTCATCGCCCGCTACCTGCGCCCCGGCGATGTGTTGTTCAGCACCTGGCGCAACGATGGCAATGTCGACCATGACGCTGTGGGTCGCGCCAGCCTGCTGGCCGCAGCCCAGTGCCAGGTGCCGGTGTATGAACTGGCCGTGCGCGCCTGGCATTGGCCAGCCGGCGAACAGGCGCGCCTGCCCTGGCACCGCGCCCGAAAAATTCGCCTCGACACCTGGGCCGCCGCGCGCAAAAGCCACGCTACCCACGCCTACGCCAGCCAACTGCAAGGCGAACCGGCCCTGGGCATCAAACCCTCCCTGCCACGGGCCATCCTTGAACGCATGCGCCAGCCTTACGAGATTGTTTTCGTCTAGACCGGCGCTGTAGGAGCGGGCTTGTGTGGGAACGGGTTCACCCGCAATCAGGCCGCAACAGCCGTTCTATCGCTATTGGCTGTCAGGCCGCCATGGCGGGCCAGCCCGCTTTCACAGGGTGGGGCAAGGACCGACACCGTTCATCGCTACTGTCAGATCTGACAGTAGCCAGGCCGCAGGTTGCGGGTATGTGATGGCTTCACCCGCGCATCGAGCCTGAGAAGGAGCCTGTGATGACCACGCCCATTGAACCCACCGACCCCACTGAACCCGAAGACCTCACCGCCCTAGCCCCTCTGATTATTTCG